>CAWVLE010000175.1:0-11087 GCA_963929805.1 uncultured Eubacteriales bacterium
ATATAGCGTGTCGCAGGGCGCGTTTTCCTTTCCCGCTACGGTAATATGGTGATACGCGCCGTACATGGCCGGGCGCATAAGGTCTACTGCGGAGGCATCCAGCCCCAAATAATGCTTGTGCGTCAGTTTTTCATGTATGGCGGTGGTGACCAGCCAGCCTACCGGGCCGGATATGTAGCGCCCCAATTCGGTTACAATGCGCACAGGCGCAATTTCGCTGGGGGCAATGAGCGCCTCATAGGCCTCGCGTACGCCTTCGCCGATACGGCCGATATCCGGCTCATCCTCCGTAGGACGGTAGGGAATACCTACGCCGCCCGAAAGGTTGATTAGCTCTATACGCACGCCCAGTTTTTTATATAAATCTATCGCCAGTTCAAAAAGCAGCCGCGCCATGGTGGGGTAGTAGCTTTCGTCCAGCACGTTGCTGGCCAGAAAAGCGTGTAGCCCAAAGCGCTTCGCGCCCAGCGCGCGCAAGGCGTCCGCCGCCTGGTAAACCTGATCAACCGTCATTCCAAATTTGGCGTCGCCCGGATTTCCCATGACGAAATTGCCCAATTTAAACTTGCCGCCGGGATTGACGCGCATGCTGACAAATTCCGGAATACCGCCGTTTTGCTTTAGAAAATCGATGTGCGTAATGTCGTCCAGATTAATGTTCGCGCCCAATGCGCGCGCGTAACGGTATTCTCCGGCGGGCGTAGTGTTAGAAGAAAACATGATTCGATCGCCCGAAAAGCCGCACGCGTCCGCCAGCATCAGCTCCGTGAGCGAGGCGCAGTCCACGCCGCAGCCTTCCCGCTGAAGAATTTTCAGTAAAAAAGGATTGGGATTTGCCTTGATGGCAAAAAACTCGGTATAGCCGGGATTCCAGGCAAACGCTTTGGTCAACGCCCGCGCCCGCTGACGCAGCTTTGCCTCGTCATACAGGTGAAAAGGGGTAGGGATCTCACGGACGATTTCACGTAGTTTCGCTTCGCTGGGAATTGTTTTTCTGGTCACGCCAACACACCTCAAAATTGTCAATTTTCATTGGTTAACCGGCAGCGCCTTATTAAGTGTATCTTTCAAAGCCCGTATTGTCAATTATGGCGGCGTATTATCGTCGGTTAAATTGTGTAAAACGCGCCGTGAAAATTTTCCTTCCTATTTATATTATATAAAAGCAGTCAAACCGGGTAAAAATAACGCGCAAGCCAGTCCGGATAACAGGCAGGGAAGGCGGTTGCCTTTCCTCATAACTATGCGCAAAAGACAGCTTTTACGAATAGTTAAAGCCGATACGCTTGAAAACTGGCATATGATTCGATATACTTTTCTTGAAGCGCTTGCTATAGATATTATATGTCCCAAGCGGCTTTTCCTGTAGCGCCTATTTTAAATTTGAGGAGCTATTTCACATGAGCCATAACGACACTTATGCCCAGCGAGTTTTTCGAGAACGCACGCAGTTAATTCGTCAGACGCTTATCGACCTGCCGGACGCATGCCGCGATTTTATCATGGCGATTGAACCGACTACCTCTATATTGACGCGGCTTGGATATGCGCGCGATTTAAAATGTTTCTTTGGCTTTTTATCGCGCGAAATTCCCTGTTTCGGCGGGTTTACGCCTGAACAATGGACTACGCAGGCGCTTGACACGATTAACGCAAACCACATCGAGCGATTCATGGATTATCTTACGCTTTATGTAAACGACGACGAAGCTGAATACACCAATGCCGAAGCCGGAAAAATGCGTAAACTTTCTACGCTTCGCAGTTTCTTTCGATATTTGTTTAAAATGCACAAAATATCCGCGAATATTAGCACGCTTGTTGACATGCCAAAGCGCCACGAAAAACCCATACTGCGGCTTGAAATTGACGAAGTGGCCCGCATGCTGGATGAAGCCGAGAGCGGCGCCGCCTTAAGCGAGCGCCAACAGGCCTACCATACGTTAACCAGGAAGCGGGATTTGGCCATGCTTACCCTGTTTTTGGGCACGGGGATTCGTGTAAGCGAATGCGTAGGCCTCAATTTGGAAGACGTGGATTTTGAAAACGACAGTTTTCTGGTTACGCGCAAAGGCGGTAATCAGGTGATTTTATATTTCCCGGAAGAAGTTAGCGCAGTCATGCGCGGCTATGTCGCCTGGCGCAAAGAACAGACCGCGTTGCCCGGACACGAAAGCGCCATGTTCTTGTCACTACAGAAAAAGCGAATGTCGGTGCGCGCGGTTGAAAATATGGTCAAGAAATACGCCGTGCTCGCCGCTCCGCTCAAAAAGCGCATCAGCCCGCATAAGCTGCGCTCCACCTACGGCACAAACCTTTATCAGGAAACCGGGGATATTTACCTGGTAGCGGATGTGCTGGGCCACAGCGACGTAAACACTACGCGGCGTCATTACGCCGCCATGAGCGACGAGCGGCGCCGTATGGCCGCAAAAGCGGTGGTATTACGAGAAAGCGCGCCCGAAAAGCGCGGCGACGACACGCCGCCCGAAGAGACGGCCGATTAACCCCGCGCGCCAACGCGCGATAACGGGATTATTGACCGACCGCCTCGCCATGCGTATCCCGTAGCCGTTTAAGAATTTTGCCCTCCAGGCGCGATACTTGAACCTGCGTCATGCCAAGATCCTGCGCGATGCTGGCCTGCGTGTGGCGCGCAAAATAGCGCCGCTTTAAGATAATCCGTTCTTTTTCCGAAAGACCGCTGAGCATTTGCTCTAAGGCAATCGAATCATCCATTCTGCGCGTTGGATCAGAACCGACTACGTCCTGTAATGTTAAACTTCCGTCTGTTCCTACGGGTTCGGAAAGCGAACGCGCAGGCTGCATAGAATCCAGCGCAAGCAGCGTATCCTCTCGCGAAATTCCAAGCGCCTCTGATATTTGGGATATCGTCGGTTCAGAGGCATTCTGCTGTTCATATTTTTCGCGAAACTTGTGGATTTTCATCGCGTTCTCGCGTATAGATCTGGAAATACGAATCAGACCGTTGTCTCTAATGTAGCGCCGTACCTCGCCCAAAATCACCGGAACGGCGTATGTAGAAAATTGCACTTCAAATTTCACATCAAAATTTCGTATTGCCTTCAGCAATCCCAGACATCCCAGCTGATATAGGTCGTCATATTCCAGACCACGGTTTGTATATCGCTTTATGACGAACTTTACCAGCGGTAAATTGGCTTTTACCAAAGCCTCCTGGGCGGACATATCGCCCTGCTGCGCAAGCAGAATCAGCTGTATACTTTCGTTTGTTCCGCCCGTCAAGCGTGGCGCACGGCCGGCTCTTCCATGGCGCAGATCATTTTGCGCATGCGCACAGTCGTGCCCAAACCTTTTTGAGAAAACACCAGCACCTCGTCCATAAAGCTTTCCATCACGGTAAAGCCCATGCCGGAGCGTTCTTCGCCCTCGGTCGAGGAGAAAAACGGCTTGCGCGCCGCTTCTACATCCTCTATCCCGCAGCCGTTATCGATGATATCCACCACCAGTTCGCCGCTGCTGTCCAGCTGGGCCTTCATGCGCACGGTGCCGCCTTCGTTTTTATAGCCGTGAATGATGGCGTTAGTAACCGCCTCGGATACCGAAGTCTTTACATCGCCCAGATCTTCAAGCGTGGGATTGAGCGGAAGAATAAAAGCGCTGATCACCATGCGCGCAAAGGCCTCATTTTCCGGGCAGGCCAAAAAATCGGTTCTCATCTCATTTACGATGCCCATGTCCTTTTCCCCCCATCAGGCCAATTTCTCGATTATCTGATAAAGTCCGGCCATTTCAAATATCTTGTCAATGCGGCGGTTTTCGCACCGAACGGCGACCTGACCGCCGCGCCTCGACATCAATTTGTAACGCCCGATAATCATTCCGATGCCGGAACTATCCATAAAGCTCAACTCATTCAGATCCAATACAAGCCGGCTGATTTTGGGATCGCTAATGAGCTCATCCAGTTGTGGACGAATGCGTTCGGCGTTCATATGGTCCAGCTCTCCGGTCAGCTTGACCACAATCGTGCCGCGCTGTTTTTTGTAGACCATGCTTTTAACCTCCCCGGCAATAAATCTTCTTTCGGATGCGTTTCCCGGGCCTTGAGCACCCGCCGCGTCCGAGCTTTACGCGCCGCCCAAGGCCGCCTTGAAAACCAAATTTAGGTTCTGCGCCCAGCCGCGCGAATCCTTTGACGAAAAAAAGGCGTTCGTGTCGAACAATGGGATTCGTTCGACATGAACGCCAAAGGGCTTTTTTGCGGGGATTAGCCCTCAATCAGCGCGCGAACCTGCTCGCCAGAGAGCGCTTCCTTTTCGATTAACGCCTCAGTCAGGCGCATGAGCCGGTCGCAGTTTTCGGCCAACAGATGGCTGATCGACTCAAAATGGCGGTCCAATACCTGTTTGCACAGGCCAAATCCTTCGCTTGTCCCGCCGCCGCATGCCTTGGAAAGCGCGCGCATCGATACGCCCGGGCTGTCTTCCATGCCCAAATCCAGCACCATCGCGGCCGTTAATTCGCTTGCGCGTTTGAGGTCGTCCGATGCGCCCGCGGTCAGCTCGCCTTCCTCGGCAATCAATTTCTCCGCTGCGCGGCCAGCCAAAAGCACCTTGATTTGCTTTTCAAGCTGAGATTTTATCGTGACCATGCTTTCCTGCGGAATGGACAGGCTGTATCCAGCCGCGCCTTTGGAGGTCGGCAATATGCTAACCCGGGTAAGCCGCTGTTCCGGCAGCAACAAATAGGTCGCCAACGCGTGGCCCGCCTCGTGAAGCGCCACGATCCTGCGCTCGGGGGCCATGTTCCCGCCGCGGCGGTCGGCGCCCGCTACCTGCGTTAAAAAGGCGGCGTCTATATCGTCGCGTTCGATTAACGCCGCGCCCCTGCGCGCAGCGCGTATCGCGGCTTCATTTAATAAAGACTCAAGCGAAGCGCCGCTAAAGCGCACCGTAGCGCCGGCCAGCGCGCTAAGGTCGACGGATGAATCAATCGGCTTATTTTTACTGTGCAACGTTAAAATGCTCAGCCGCTCGTCGCGGCCAGGCAGGCCTACTTCGATTTGCCGGTCAAATCTCCCGGGCCGCAATAGCGCCGGGTCGAGCGTATCGATGCGATTGGTCGCGGCGATGACCAGCACGCCGTCGCACGGGTGAAATCCGGACATTTCGCTTAGCAACGCGTTGAGCGTTTGTTCCCGCTCCTCGCTGGCGCGCTCGTCTCTCCGCTTTCCCATAGAGTCTATTTCATCGATAAAAATGACGCTTTTGCCTGCGCGCCGCGCCTTGGCAAATAATTCTCGAACGCGGCTGGCGCCCACCCCTACGTACATTTGCACAAAGTCCGATCCGGAAAGCGCAAAGAAAGGAACGTTCGCCTCGCCCGCCAACGCGCGCGCGAGCAAGGTTTTGCCGGTGCCGGGCGGGCCGTATAGCAGCACGCCACGCGGCATACGCGCGCCCATACGCGCGTATTTTTCAGGATTTTTTAGGTAATCCGCTAATTCGTTTAGGCTTTCGCGCGCTTCGTCGTTTGCAGCCACGGACGCAAAATTGATCCGTTGGACAGGCGCTAGGGCGCCTGTGGGTTCCGGTTTGGCTCGCCAGGCCGGTCCGGCCATTTGACGGCCTCGCAGAAAAACGGCCGCTATGGATCCGGCCAGCACACATCCGAGTAAAATGCGCAGCATTGCGTCGGCGTCAAAACCGGGCAGAAAACCGCAAAACCATACGCCCGCCGCCGCTCCAAGCAGCGCCGCCAGTACACATATAAATAATACTTTGGTCTGTTTCATGAACAGCTCACCTCCGTGGGCATGTACCAATTATACAAATATGCCAGCATAAAGTCCACCAACAAGTTCTGGAAATAAAGCGGTCTGTTTTGGGCAAAATACTTAGGCAAATCGCGATTGGCGGGTGATTAAATTTGAAAAATAAGCGGAAGTTTATCTTTATTGCAATTATTTTATTCGTTTTTTTGGCCGCGTTTTTAATACTGGACGTTGGCAGCTGGGAAAAATTGGATATGGATAAGCTTAATAAAATAGCGCAGGCCAGCATCATCTACGACGCTGACGGCCGGGAAATAGAAATGGCGTCCGGCAAGGAAAATCGCACGAGCATTTCAATCGACCAAATACCCATCGATACCCGCAACGCGTTTATCGCTGCGGAGGACGCGCGTTTTTACAGCCATATCGGCATCGACCCGTGGCGCATTGGCGGCGCGCTGATAAGCAACATAAAAAGCGGCGGCTATAGCCAGGGAGCCAGCACCATTACCCAACAGCTGATTAAACTGACCCATTTAAGCAGCGAAAAGACGCTTGCGCGCAAGGCAAACGAAGCTTTTCTGGCACTGCAACTGGAGCGCGTTTTGGATAAGGACGAGATTTTGGAAAAGTATCTTAACACGGTCTATTTTGGTGCGGGCGCGTACGGCATACAGGCGGCCGCGCGTACGTATTTTGGCATCGACGCAAATGCGCTTACGCTGGATCAGGGCGCGCTTTTAGCCGGCGTTATTAAATCGCCTTCCAACTACGCGCCGCATCTGCATCCCGAAAACGCAATTGAACGGCGAAAGACCGTATTGGACGCCATGGTGGAAAACGGTTTTATAACCGCCGGCCAGGCGCAGGAGGCCGCCAGCCAACCTTTAAATATCGTAAATATGGACGACGGGCGCCAGCAGTTTGGCTGGTATACCGACCAGGTTCTAAGCGACGCCGAACAATTGCTGGGCCTGAACGCAGACGAATTATTAAGCGGTGGCTACAGAATATACACCGCGTTGGACGTCCAGGCGCAGGAAAACGCGCAGGCGTTGTTTGACGCGCCTGAAAACTTCCCCGCCCAGGCGGAGGACGGCGAACAGCCTCAGGCGGCGCTGGTCGCCCTTGATCCTCAAAACGGCGAGGTGATCTGTCTGATTGGGGGCCGCGCCTACAGCGTCCAACGCGGTTTAAACAGGGCGACCCAAATCGCCCGTCAGCCTGGATCCGCGCTCAAACCCATATCGGTATATGCCGCCGCCGTGGACCAGTACGGCTATTTGCCTACCAGCATGATCGAAGATACGCAACGCGATTTTGGAGGCGGCTATACGCCGCGCAATGCGGGCGATAATTATTACGGAACGGTCACGCTGCGCGAGGCTTTGTCCCGTTCGCTGAACGTGGCCAGCGTGGATCTGCTTTCGCGCATGGATATCGCTTCCGTGCGGCGCTACATTCAAAAATCGGGCATCGAGCTGGACAAGCGAGACAGCAATCTGTCGCTCGCGCTGGGCTCCATGACTTACGGCGTATCGCCCATGACGTTGTGCGCGGCTTATGCTCCGCTTTCCAATGGCGGAAACAGCGTAACGCCCCACCTCATACGGCGTATCGAGGACTCGTCCGGTAAAACCGTGTACCAATTTAAGGAACAAAATTCCGTTCAGGTCCTGCGCCCCCAAAGCGCATATATGATAACCAGCATGCTTATGTCGGCCGCCGATTGGGGCAGCGCGCATCGTTTAGGCGAGTTGGATTTTGAAGTGGCGGGCAAAACCGGCACCGTAGCGATGCAGACGGGCGGAAACCGGGACGTATGGACGGTCGCGTATACGCCCACCGTCGCAACGGCCGTATGGATGGGGTTTGACAACCCGGATTTAGAACACTGTTTGAGCGATTCCGTATCCGGCAGTTCTCAACCGGCCGCGCTGGCGGAAAAATTTTTAAATTCCATTGCCTCGCGCGCATCCGGCGGATCGTTCGCAATGCCGGACGGGTTAACCGAAGTATTGCTGGACAAGCAGGCCCTCAATACGCTTAACAAGCCGATGCTTGCCTCCGAAAATACGCCGCGCAGCCAGCTGATAAAGGAAATATTTCCATCAGAAAAAGAACCGACCGAAGTATCGGACGTGTGGAAAGAACCGGCCAGAGTCTTTGATTTGACCGCCGCGTGGGACGGCGATTGGGTGACGCTGCGCTTTACGGCGCTGGAAGAAAACGCCCTGTACAGGCTTTACCGGGCGTTGGGTGATTCGGTCGATCTGGTCGCGGAGTTATACGGCTTGCCGGGCGATTATCTGACCTGGACGGATACGCAGTACCAGACGGGCAGCGAATATTACGTAATCGCCGTAAACCGGCCGTTGCTGGAAGAAGGCATTACGCTGGAAGGAAAAGCCTCGCAAAGCGCCGTGCCGCCCCAACGCACGAGCCCGTTTGACTGGCTTTTTGGCGAAGGAACGCGCGAAGCGGAGGCGACGCCTGCGCCCGTGCCGCAGGAACAGCCGTTATTTGACGTGCCGCTTGCCGTTTCTACGCCTTCTCCTTCGGTCACGGCGGATGCTGAAGGCGATTTAACCGCCTCGCCGGCGCCGTCCGCCACGCCTACGCCGGCGCAGACGGAAGAGGCGCAAATAACAAACGAGGCGCAAAGCCTGTTTTAAACAAATCGCGCGCCCGGTTTTATTCGGGCGCGCGAGTAAGCCATGGTTGCAAATATCCGTTTAGCGTCGGGGCCTATGAATTGGGCGCGTCCTCTGGCAAATGGTCATATTCCTCGGGAACGGCTTCGCTCTGAAAGACCTCGTCGATTTCTATGGCCAGATAATCGGCCCCGCTGTGTTCCAGGCATTTCATGCAATTGTCGCACAGTTTTTCGGGATTTAGATCGCACCGGGTACACTCGCCGCAATCGGTGCAAACTTTGGTGTCGTCCAACAGGCACATGCGTTGCATGCTCTTTCCCCCTTTCCTGCCGCGTCCTACCAGAGTATACAACAAACCCGTCTGCAATTCAAGCGCGTAAAAGAGCCAAACCCGAACTTATGTTTGATTTCAGGCGGAAAATGTGCTATACTTAAGACAAAAGACATCATGCGGCTTTGGAGTTGATGGATGTGCGCGAACGCGGGTTGGAAAGCCAGAACCGAATATTGGAGTTTATTAAGCAGGAAATTCAGTCCAAGGGGTATCCGCCCTCCGTGCGGGAAATTTGCGAAGCGGTGCATTTAAAATCCACATCCACCGTACACGGCCACTTGACCCAATTGGAAAAACGCGGGCTCATCCGGCGCGATTCCACCAAGCCGCGCGCGCTGGAGGTGCTGGATAACCCGCTCTCACGCGGGCGCAGCGTGCCCGTGGTCGGGCGCGTGCCCGCGGGCGTTCCGCTGTTGGCGCAGGAAAATATCGAGGATTACATGGTGCTGCCCCAGGATATCATCGGCCTGGAGGAAGACGTGTTCGTGCTGCGTGTAGAGGGCGAAAGCATGATTAACGCGGGCATACTAAGCGGCGACTATGTAGTCGTAAGAAAACAGCAAAGCGCCAGCGACGGCCAGATCGTCGTGGCGATGATCGAGGATGAGGCCACGGTAAAGCGCATTTATTTTGAAAAGACGCGGGTGCGCCTGCAGCCTGAAAACAATTACATGCAGCCCATCTATGCCCCCGAAGTCACCATCGTCGGGCGCGTGGTTGCGCTGGTTAGAAAACTTTAAGCGCTAACACGGCTTGTCCGGTTGCTTTTTAAGCGCGCGGCACGCGATTTCCCGGGAAATATCCGTTAAGGATCTGCCCTGCGCTTCTATCCATTGCACGCGCCGGTCCCGCTTAAACCAGGTTATCTGACGCTTTGCATAGTGCCTGGAGCCCTGCTTTATGGCCTCCACCGCCGATTGCATGTCGGTTTGACCGTTAAGCGCCTGAATAATCTCTTTATATCCAATGGCCTGCATCGCGGTAGCCCCCTCAGGCAGGTTAAGCTTTAGCAGCGCTCGCGCCTCTTCTTTCAATCCGTTTTGCATCATCTGATCCACGCGGCGGTCAATGCGTTCGTAAAGCGCTTCCCGCGGCCAGCTTAGCGCAAACATCCGTGCGTCGTATTCGCTTTCGTTCTGCATGTCCAGCCGGATCTGCTCGGTCAACGTGCGCCCGGTCAGGCGATACACTTCCAGCGCGCGTATTACGCGGCGCTGGTCGTTTACGTGCAACCGCGCCGCGCTGTCCGGATCCACCCGCTCAAGCATCTCGTGCAGCCGCACGCGGCCTTCCGGCTGGGCGGCGATTTCCTCAAGTTCGGCCCGCACGCGGGCGTCTCCCTGCGCGGAAAAGCCCATCGGCTGTATGGCCGCGTTGATATAAAGTCCTGTGCCGCCGCACAGCACCGGCACAACCCCGCGCGCATGCATCTGGGCGAGCAGCGGCTTGACCGCCTGCCCGTACGCGGCGGCGGAAAAGCTTTCCCACGGATCAATTATGCTAAGCATATGGTGCGCGACGCCGCCCATTTCAGCCGCGTCCGGTTTTGCGGTACCGATGTCCATGCCGCGATAGATCTGCATGGAATCGGCTGAAATTACCTCGCCGTGCAAAAGTTTGGCGACCTCTACTGCGCACGCGGTTTTTCCGGAAGCCGTAGGGCCGCACAGCACAATTACCAGGGGTTTTTCCAAAGCGATTCTCCCTTCCCCATTCTGGGCGCGCGGCGGACAACGGCGCGAACCGGCGCCCTCAAAAATCGAAATGCGTTTTGTCCGCGCACGTATTTTTCAGGCCAAATCCTCTTCTATTGTTGCCGCTTAAACATGCGCTCCAATTCGTTCCTGCTGATCGCGCGCATTACGGGCCTGCCATGCGGGCAGGTGGGCGGAGCGCCCGTCGCCTGCATGTCGCGCAGCAGCGCCTGTATTTCCGCCTGGCTCAGCGTGTCCCCGCCCTTTACGGCGCGCTTGCAGGAAAATTTGATAATTTCGCCCCGGCGTCTGTCGATCGCGGCGCTTTTAAGCTGATCCAACCGGTCGATCATGGAAAGAAACAGCGGCTGCAAATCCGCCTTGCCCAGCACAAAGGGCACGGCGCGCACCTGAATATCGCGTTCGCCAAAGGGCTCTATTTCGTAGCCCGCCTCGCGAAGCAGCGCTTCATTCTCCGCAAGCAGCACCTGTTCGCGCCGGGTAACCGAAACGATAACCGGCGTAAGCAGTTGCTGGGACGCCTGGCCGCTATCGAGCATCTTTTTATACTTTTCGTACAACAGCCGTTCGTGCGCCGCGTGTTGGTCAATCAACAGCAGCGTGTCGGCCGCCTCGGCCAATAT
>CAWVLE010000176.1:0-4686 GCA_963929805.1 uncultured Eubacteriales bacterium
CTGCGCCACCAGGATGGACGCGCCGCTTACCGCACCAAACATCGCCAGCTGAAAAAGAAAAGTGATCCGGTTGGCCTGGGTGACGCCGGCCAGCTTGGCTTCGCCCAACTGGCCGATCATCACGTTATCAATAATCTGCATAAGCGCCGTCACCAGGCATTGCGCGGCAACCGGAATCGCCAGCCTGAGCACTTTTCGGGTAAAATCCCTTTCCCAGAAAAACAGTTCCTTAATCATGCGTCCCATCCTGCCCTACGGGGAATTGCGAAATGCGCAGCGAGGAATTGCCGTACGGCGTAAGCTCGATCACCTGCGCCTGCGCCGCGTCTACCACCGGCTGAATGGGCGGCTGCGCGGCCACATTGCCCTCCATCGTCCACTGATCCAGGCGCACCGCCTTGACCAGCACGCGCGCCGCGTCCTCGCCCTTTTTAAACGCGCGCGCCTTTTCTGGCTCGATAATCGCCTTCATGGATTCTCCGTCCAGCAGCGCCCAATTCCACGCGCCGTCCGTGGTCACCTGGTAATCCCTGATGCCCGCCGCAGTGCGCTCGGCCGGGCGGCCGGTAATTTCCTGCCAGTTTTCACGCGGGCGCAGGCACATTACCAGCGGCCCCAGTTCCACCGCAGCCGACTGATGGAACCAGCGGCTCAGCCTGGGCTGCATGGGCAGATCCAACACCACCGAAGCCGAACCGATCCACTTGCGGCGCACGCAGGCGGTTTCGCCCTCGCGCAGCTGCATAATTTCGCCGTCGGGCAGGTTGATGATCGCGCCGTGCGCCCATGCGGGAATGCGCAGATACAGCGGAAATTCCACCGGGCGGCGAACCGTAACGCGGATTTCCACGCGCGTGTCAAAGGGATACGCGCCGCCGACGTTAATCCGGACGCGTTCACCCCCCGCCACAAAGTTGACCGAGCAGGGCGCGTAGCTTACCGCCGATAATCCGCCGTCGCTGGTGGCGTACCACAGCGAGCTTACAAACTTGGGCCAGCCCTGATGCAGATTGGCCGTGCAGCAGCCGAAATTGGGGGCAAAGCCGAATATGTTGGAATCTTCCTCGTTGTTGTACCAGGGCCGCTCGCCCACCGTGGCCGAAACCTGGTTGGCCTGCTGGTCGTATTGATGGGCCGACATATCGGCGCTGAACATGGCGGGCAGCGCGTTAAAGGCCAATTTTTCCAAAATGTCGGGTATTTCGCTGCCAAACTCGTCGCCCGTGCCCAGCAACACTTCCAGCGTGTGCATAAGTTCCACCACCGTGCACAGCTCGGTGCCCTGCGTGGGGCTTGCGCCGCTCAGATGCTCGTCGCAGGTAAATATGCCGCACGCCACGCCGTGGTGCTTCATCAGCTTCTGCCAGCCCACCCGGAACGCGCTTACCTCTTTAAACCCGCTTTTAAACAAATTGATTACGCCCGGCGTCTTAAGCCCCATGGCCACGTTGACGCCGTGGGACAGATGGTATTCCTTATGATAGTAAGGATGATCCGCGCCTTCCAGGCCGTGCGCTTCGCCGTTCATGCCCTCGCGCATCTCCTTCCACGGGCGCTGGCGCGACATGGAGCGGATATGCGGAAATATATGAAAATGGTTGGTCCAGTCCAGCGACTGTTCGCGCAGCTTGGCGCACAGCTTAAGCAGATAGCTCATTCCGGTCAGGTTGTAAAGCCACAGCGCCACGCGCATATTCTCGCCCGCGCGCGCCACGGCCCACTCCTTTAGCGGGCGCTTATCCAGGTTGGCCAGCTGGCAGCGGAAATACCGGTCCATGAAAACGAGCACCCGCTTGTCGCCCGTGGCGGTAAAATACTGCTCCAGCGCCTTAAGCATCACCATGCGCGGCCACCAGTCGTCGTTGGACTTGGGCCCGAAAAAGCCGGTTTCGTCCTGGCTGGCCAGCGTCCATTCGATATAGCGCTTGCAAATGGCGATGAGACGCTCGTCCTCCAGCTGATAGGCCAGCGGAATCAGGCCGTCCAGATAATAGGGCGCGCGCTCCCATCCGTCGCCGTCGCCGCCCAGCCATCCGCAGTTTTCGCCAACATCGGGCCACAGTTCAAACAGCCTGCCGCTGATGCCGTCGGCCTGCGTCCTGAGCTGCTCCTTCAGCCAGCCTTCCGGCTTAATCGCGCCCAATGGCAGCGGCGCAAGCCGGTTTGCCGGCAGCGGCGAACGGTTGAATATGGCTTTCCCAATCATTTTTGTGCCCACCCCTTTTTTGAATAACGCGTATATCCGCCGTCATCCTTTTCCGGCCTCGCGCCCGGAGCAGGATAAAAAGTCATAAATTCGCATTCCAGGCGGCCGTTATATAACCGCCTGCGCTTATCCGCGCGCCGGCCAAACGCCCGTTCAAAGCCGCGGTCTGCGGTCAGCACGCATACCGTCCAATCCGGGCAGCGCGCGCTGAGCCCGCCCAGCGCCCGCGCGACCGCCTGCGCGGCCCGCCGGTCGCCCAACCGTTCGCCGTAGGGCGGATTGGTCAAAATTACGCCCGGGCCGCCGGCAGGCGTTATATTTCGCAAATCCGCCTGTGAAAGCGCTACGCGGCCCGACAGGCCGGCCTGTTTAAGGTGGCGGCGCGCCAGTTCCAGCGCCTGGCCGTCTATGTCCGACCCCGCTATGCAAAGCGGACGCTTAAGCCCTTCCTCAAACCGCGCCTGCGCCTCGCCGCGGATGCGCCCAGCCAGCGCGCCGTCCAGCATGGGCCAGTTTTCCATGGCAAAATCGCGCGTAAGCCCGCACGCGCGGTCCAGCGCGATAAACGCCGCCTCGATCAAAATCGTGCCCGTTCCGCAACAGGGGTCGTACAGCGGCATGTCCGGCCGCCAGGGCGAATTGAGCGCCAGCGCCGCGGCAAGCGTTTCGCGCAGCGGCGCCTCGCCGTTCCACGTGCGGTAACCGCGCCGCGACAGCGCCGGGCCTGTGCTGTCCATCGATACGCACACCTCGTCCTCATGTATGGCCACGTCCACCTGAAAGGCCGGCCCGGTCTCGGGCAAAAGGCTTACCCCATGCGCGCGCCTTAGCCGCTCCACAATCGACTTTTTTACAATCGACTGGCAATCGCCCGGGCTCATCAGGCGCGACCGGGCGCACTGCGCGCGCACCGGAAAGGCGGCGTCCGGGGGCATATATTCTTCCCACGGCAGCGCGCCCACGCCCCTGAAAAGTTCGTCAAAGGAGACGGCCTTAAACCGCCCCACCTCGAGCAGCACCCTGTCAGCGGTACGCAACCACAGGTTGGCGCGAAAGCCATCCTCCGCGCCGCCCTCAAAGCCCACGCCGCCCGAGGGCAGCACGCGCACCCGCCCGGCGCCCATACGTAAAAGGTCGCGCTTAACCAGGCCTTCCAGGCCAAAGGCAGCGCTGGCAATCCACTGCATAACACACTCCGGTTTCAAATACTCTCAGTCTATCTATTGTAATCGATTGGGCCCACTTTGTCGAGAGCGTTGCGGGTTAATTCGGAAAGATATCAGATATCCCGCGCGGCTGAAAAAACGCAAAAAACGCCCGGCCTTTCAGCGCCGGACGGACAGCGGAAAAAACCTGGGCGCAGGCGCTCAGGCATAGGTTTTGATAATATCGCGCACAATATCGCCCCTGGATACGCACCGGTCCATCGCCTGCTTTTCTATGTAGCGGTGCGCGTCCGGCTCGCTCATCTTCAATTCGCGGATCAGTATCCATTTGGCCCGGTTGACCAGGCGTATCTGTTCCATTTTTTCCTCTACGGACAGCGTCTTTTTTTCAAATTCTCTAAGCCGTTCCCGCGCGCTGGCCATCCAGCTAAGCGCCATGGCCAGCGCCGGTCTGGACGTAGGTTTGGGCAGGGTAAAAACCCCGCGTCCCACCACCCTGTCGTAGATTTCTGCGTGTATCTCGCTTTTGACCAACAATAACGCGACCGTGCCCTTTGACGTGCACGCGTCTATGGCCAGGCGCACGCCCTGATCGTCCGGCAAGGGCGAATTGATAAAAATCATGTCAAAAACCTTTTCCGCCATCGCGCGTCTGGCCGCGCTCACGCTGGAAACGGTATCAACCGGGCCATAGGACGGCTCCGTGAGCAGGCCGGACAGCGCGGCGTTAAAATTTTCGGCCGCCGACACGACAAGCACGCTGTACACGCGCTCCTTCAGGCTCATCGGGCCCACTCCTTTCGCCGCGGCGCGGCATTATTCGCTCAGGTACTTGTCCAGTATCGCGGCGGGTACGTGGCGGCGTATAAACTCGCTGCCCGCGGCCACCCTGCGCGCCGAGGCGATATCCGCCGGCAGTTGCCTAAACCGGGACAGCGTCTGCGCGCTCGCCTTATACAGGTTAAAATCCGCTTCCTCGGGCAGCGGCAAATCCTTTTGTATGCCCTCCAGCCCCGCGTAGATAATCAGCGCGAACGCCAGATAGGGATTGGCCATATTGTCGGGCGAGCGCAGCTCGGCGCGCCGGTATTCGCCCAATGCCGCGGGAATGCGCACCAGCTGCGAACGGTTTTCCCCGGACCAGGAAACGTAGCGCGGGGCCTTGTTTTTGCCAAAGCGCTTGTAAGAGCCCTCGGTAGGATTCAAAAAAACGGTCATCTCTTCTATCCTGTTAAGTATTCCCGCGATCATGGGGCGCATCTTGTCCGATCCGTCGGCCGCCTTTACCGAAATGTTGATATGAAAGCCGTTGCC
>CAWVLE010000177.1:0-5875 GCA_963929805.1 uncultured Eubacteriales bacterium
GCATCTTTATTTTACCTGAACGCGGCCTTTTGAGCAAGCGCATAAAAATGGGCCACCCTCTGGCCGGTTAGTAATTTTCAGATAGGCGTAAAAGGCGGTTGCCGGGCGGCCGCTTTTACGAATTGTTCTCACGCAAATAAAAAGCGGCCCGTGCGCATATTCGCTAAACGCAACGGGCCGCTGGTGCCGCTAACCGGGGTCGAACCGGTACGGATGTTACTCCGAGGGATTTTAAGTCCCTTGTGTCTGCCTATTCCACCATAGCGGCAAATTCCGGACATCGCCCGCCCACGCGTGACGCGGCGATGTCCGTTACTCAGTATAGCAAAAACCCATCCCAAAATCAAGAACCGAAGGCAAAAACCCGCCGCTTTTTTGAAGGGCCGGATTTTGGCTGGAAGGCCGCGCCGTTTACAGGCCCTGCGCGGTTACGCCGTAAAAGGTAGTCTGCGTGGGACTGAGCACAAAACCGGCGCTCGCTTCTTCGCCCGCGTCGGGCCGCGCGTTAACCGCCCCGGCGGCCGGGCCGCCTTCGGACGCGGGGCCGTCCTTGGGCCCGTCCTTTTCGCCGGGGCCGTCCTTGGGTTCAACCTTTTCGCCGGGGCCGTCCTTGGGCCCGTCCTTTTCGGCAGGGGCGTCCTTGGGTTCAACCTTTTCAGCAGGGCCGTCCTCGGGCCCAACCTTTTCGGCGGGGGCGTCTTCGGACGGGGGTTCAGGGCCTTCCGGGCCCCGCGCGTCCGGGGAAGCGTCGCGGCCGGGCCGTCCGTCCGGCGTGGAAGCGCCGCTGTGGGTAAGGCGCGTACCGGGCGTATAGGCGCGGATGGAGGTGTACAGCCCGTCGCTTACTTCGCCCTCTATTTCGCCGCCCAGGTATACGCGGTAGGCGCCCGCCTTAAATTCGGGCGAGGAAAACGCCACGCAGCTGTAGGGGTGGGGCAGTTCAAACGCGAACACCGGCCGGTCGTTTTCGTCGGTCACCACGATCAGGCCGCTGTTTTTCCGGTCAAAGCTGAGCATCATAAACAGCTGATCCCCGCCCGCCTCGACGGGGTCCAGCATGTTGCCCGCGCCCACGATGACGCCGCCGTTGATGGTGGCGCCCATGTCCGAATCGATGCCGCTGTCCCGGCTGTCGGGGTGGGCCAGGCTGATGGCGACGCCGCCGTTAAAGACGATATAGCCGTTGGAGTCCATGCCGTCGCCCTCGCCGCCCGGCAGGGGTTTGACGCTGGAGAACAGATAGCCCTCGTTCATGGTCAAAACGCCCACGCCGTCCTCGGACACGTTGAGCGGGTCGTCCTGCGAATCGACATAAATCTCTCCGCCGTTGATCGTGAGGTGGCCGTATTTTACCTCGATGCCCTCGTTGTCGGCCTCCACGCGCAACTCGCCGCCGCCCTCGATGCCCAGCGATACGAGCGATTCGATGGCGCCGTCCAGTTTATCCCCGCCTTCGCTCGGGGCGGGCGCATGCGAACCGGACACCCGGTTTTGGGATCCTTCCGCCAGCTCGATGGTAAAGCCGTACGCGCCGGGCGTGCGCGGATCCCGGGCCGTATAGCACACGATGGCCGGCGCGGTGCGGCAGGAAATATCCGCGCCGTCCAGTATCAGGCGCACATCCTCCTGCGCGCCCGCGCGCACGGCGATTTGCACGTCTTCGGCCGCGCCGCCGACGCGATAGACGCCGCCCGAGGCGATGGTAATCACGCGGTTGCTCAATTCGCTTAACGATTCGGGCACGCCCTCATGCCGCTCCACGCGGCGCGAAAGGTACACGCTCTGCGCGGCGTCCCCGGCGATGGGCGCGCCGTTTACGCTGATCTGTTGCCCGTCGAGCGTAATGACGGTTTCCGCCGGCGGTTCAGGCGCGGCGGGCTTTTCGGGTTCCTCCGCCAGCGATACGCCCAGCGCCAGGCAGGCGCACAGCAAAAGGGCAAACAGCCTCTTCATCCGCATCATCCTTTCCGTCTATCTTAAAATAACCACGAACAACCATTATATAAGAAAGTCGCGGCCGGATTATAACGCGGGTACAAATGTTTCCGGCGGGAAGGAGGCGCGCTTTTCTTACGGGCAGGCCTCGCAATTGCCCGCGCAGTTGGCGCAGTTTTTCGAGCCCTTTGAACAGGCGCCCTCCAGGTTGATCTGCTCCGCCCCGGCGCGCATCAGGCGGCAGGGGACGCCGTTTTCCTGATAGACCTCGCCCATGGGCGTAAGGCCGTAGCGCCGGTAAAAATCCACCGCGTCCAGCCGCGCGCTGACGTATACCGCGGCGGCGTTTAATTCCTGCGCGCGAAACAACAGCATGCGCGCGATCAAATCGCCCAGGCCCTTGCCGCGCGCCTCTTTGAGCACGCCCAGCCGGCTGAGCGTGAACCGGTCGCCCTCTATGGTCAGCCGGCCCGAACCCGCCGGATTGCCCGCCTCGTCAAAGGCCAGCGCGTATACCGCCATGCCGTCGCCCGCGTCGCGCCGCCCGGCCGGGCCGGGGCCGAAAACCGCCTCGCGCACGCGCAAAACGGGCGTTATATCATCCATCGAGGTGAGAAATTTTCCGCGTATCATGGTTATCTTTCCTTTCGCGGGCAGGAAAAGCGCCCGGCTGTATAGAATATTGCCCCAGACCGCGCACACGCGGCCCATGAAACGGGGTGGATGAAATGGGTATGGACCCGAACCTGATTGAACGGATCAACCAGCTTGCCCGCCTGGCCAAAGAGCGCCCTCTGACCGAAGACGAGGCGCGCGAGCGCGCCGGACTGCGCGCCAGATACCTGGCCGCCTTTCGCGAAAGCACCCGCCAGACGCTGGAAAGCACCAGCGTCAAGCAGGAGGACGGCACGTGCGTGCCGCTTAAGCAGTACGGCGGCATGATGCGCGCGGCGCGCGAGAACGCGCGTGGCCGGCGCGAGGACTGATCGAGCGCTTACGCTAACATCATACACCACGCACGCGCATTTTTAAAGGGGAAATTATATTTTTGTATCCGGTTGATTTTTGTCGCGCGAATGGGGTATAATACAGGGCGAAGTTGGCGTGAAGCGGCTTTAATACCGATGAGCGGATGTGGGAAGGAGAGTGGCGTACATGGACGAGGAACGGGATCTGGTCGTGTTTGTGGATGACGCCGGTGACGAAAAGACCATGGAAGTGCTCGACTATTTCTTCTACGAGGGAAATGAGTACGCCGTGCTGACCGAGTACGACGAGGACGAAGAGGCGTGCGAGTGCTGCGAAGACGAATGCGAGTGCTGCGAGCATGACGAGCAGGACGCCTTCATCATGAAGGTTGTGCCGGTGGAGGACGACCAGGAAGAGTTTGTTCCGGTCGAGGACGAGCTGTTGCTGGACAAGCTGATCGAGTTTGTCAAAAACGAGCTCTACGCGGACGAGGACGAACTGGACGACGAGGAATTTGGGCCCGCCGAGGATCCGGAGGATGAATAAGGCCCGCGCCCTCTTAAAACGCGGTCTCCCCACGCCTGTGGCGGCGTGGAAGGGGCTGCGTTTTTTATTCGGGCGCCGCGCGTCTAAACTTTACCTGTACGCCCTCTTTTCCGGCCGGTTTATTTGATAAAATAAAACGGGGATGCGTCCATTCCGGGCGCGTGCGAAAGGAATTAAGAGGAGTAAAATGCCAAAATGATTTTAGACGCGATACAAAACGGCTTTACCGTGGATTCGCTGATCGCCATACTGCTCAGCGTGCCCGCGCTGCTGTTGGCGCTGTCGGCGCACGAGGCGGCGCACGGCTATGTGGCCATGCGCTGCGGCGACCCCACGGCGCGCATGCTGGGCCGGGTAACGCTAAACCCCATAAAGCACGTGGACGCGGTGGGCTTTGCGATGCTGTTTCTGGTGGGGTTTGGCTGGGCCAAGCCCGTGCCGGTCAACCCCAGAAATTTTAAACGTTACCGAAGGGACGATTTGCTGGTTTCGCTGGCGGGCATTACGGCCAATCTGATTATGTTTGCGGCGGGCTGCGTAATCATGTACGCCTGGCTTTACTGGGCGATGGGTCAGGTGCCCGGCCTGCTGCGCCAGCTGGGCGAGGGGTTCGCGGTGGACGTGGGCCAGGAAAGGTACTGGGTGCCGGTGGACGTCGTATTGGCGCTGCCCACCGCCATGGATACCTTTCTCATTACGCCCTTCCTGGGCAAATGGGCCGGATATTTTTACCAGATGCTTGTTTATTTTGTAATCGTCAACCTGTCGCTGGCGGTGTTTAACCTGCTGCCGGTGCCGCCGCTGGACGGCTATCACGTGCTTAACGATTTGATCCTTAAGCGCAATCTGTTTGCCGGCGAAAGGGCCGCGCGCGTGGGCCAGGCGATTTTGTTCGCGCTGGTGCTTACCGGCTTTTTGTCCAAGGGCATATCCTGGGTGCTCAATTTTATACTGGACGCGGTCGGAAGCGGCGCGCTCGGGCTGTTTAGCGGCCTGGGCCTGGTCTGACGCGCCGCGCGCGAGGGGTTTATAGCGATGGCCTACGTGGTAAATTTAAAACAGTTTGACGGCCCGCTGGATCTGCTGCTTACGCTGATTAGCCGGTCCAAGGTGGATATATGCGATATCTTCGTATCCGAAATTACCGAGCAGTACCTGGAATCCATGGCCGGCGTGGAAGAACTGGATATGGATTCGGCCAGCGAATTTTTGCAGATGGCCGCCACGCTGATCGAAATCAAGTCGCGCGCGCTGCTGCCCACGCCGCCGCGCGAGGAGGAAGAGGACGAGGAGACGCCCGAGCAGGCGCTCATCCGGCGGCTGACCGAGTACAAGGCCTTTAAGGAGTTAAGCCAGGATATGCAGCGTCTGGAGCAGGAGGCGGGCGCGCTTTTGACCAAGCTGCCCGAGGAATATCCGCTGCCCCCGCCCCAGATCGAGCTGACCGGGCTGACGCTGGAGGCGCTTACGCGCGCCTTCGCACGCGTGCTTAAGCGCGTGGAAGCGCGGGAGGCGGGCGCGGCGGTGGAGCGGCGCGAAATACGGCGCGACAGCTTTACCGTGCAAAGCTGCATGGCGCGCATACAGAGCCGGCTGCGCCGGGGCGGGGCCATGTTTTCCGAACTGTTCGGCGACGCGCCCGGCAAAAGCGAGGTAATTTCCGTGTTTTTGGCGCTATTGGAACTTTTGCGCCTGAACCGGATTACCGCGCGCCAGAACGCGGCCTACGCCGATATCGAATTGCGGGCCGCTTAAAGGCGGCGGCGCGCTTTACCGGGTAAATAACGCGCGCTTCGCGCCCGGACCGGGCCGCGCGCGATGAGGAAAGGATTGTGAGGCATATGCCGTTGGGCGAGGCGCTGATCCGCCAGATGAATGAAACCAGCCCGTCGCCGGGCAGCCTGGCTTTTTGGTGGTTGGGCCAGTTGGGCTACGCCATAAAGCTGGGCGAGTATACGCTGTACGTGGACGCCTACCTGACCGACCGGCCCGACAGGCAGGTCCCGCCCGTACTCAGGCCCGAACAGGTGACCAACGCGGATTTTGTGTTCGGCACGCACGATCACGAGGACCACATCGACCGCCCCGCCTGGCGCGTCATCGCGAAGGCGTCGCCCAAGGCGCGCTTTGTGGTTTCGCGCGCGCACGTGCGCATGCTGACCGACGAGCTGGGCATAGACCCCGAGCGCGTGGTGGGCGTGGGCGAGGGCAAGACGCGCGTGGGCAAAATGTGGGTGGCGGGCGTTCCGGCCATGCACGAATTTTTTGACCGCGACGCGCAGGGCAATTACCCGCACATGGGCTATGTGGTGGAGGATGGCCGCGTTCGCTTTTACCACGCGGGCGATACCTGCCGCTACGACGGCATGGCCGCCACGCTGCGCGCGCT
Organism: uncultured Eubacteriales bacterium; assembly: GCA_963929805.1. Taxonomy (GTDB): domain Bacteria; phylum Bacillota; class Clostridia; order Christensenellales; family Aristaeellaceae; genus CAWVLE01. Next base: position 5,840 of record CAWVLE010000177.1, read on the forward strand.
GGGGGCGCTGGACGTCATGTTCGTGCCCATCAACGG
>CAWVLE010000178.1:0-5462 GCA_963929805.1 uncultured Eubacteriales bacterium
TTAAAAACATGCCCTTTGTGGAGGCGGCGCGGGCGATTGGCGAAAGCGATTTTTCCATCATCGTGCGCTATATCCTGCCCAATGTAATGTCTTCCACGCTGGTCATCGCCACGCTGGCGTTGCCGGCGGCCATTTTGTCCACCTCGGCGCTCAGCTTTATGGGCCTGGGCGCGCAGCAGCCGCTTCCGGACTGGGGCTGCATCCTGTCCGACGGCATCAACTATATGCGGCAGGCGCCGGTGCTGACCATCGCGCCGGGCGTGGCGCTGGTAATTACGGTGCTGGGCTTTAACCTGCTGGGCGAAGGCCTGCGCGAGGTGCTCGACCCCAAGCTGAAGCTGTAAGGAGGCGCGGATATGTCTGAACTTCTTTCCATTGAAAACCTCTCCATCGGCTATAAAACCGACGCGGGCGAGGTATTGGCGGTATCCGATGTCTCGCTAAAAATCGCGCCGAGCGAAATTTACGCGCTGGTAGGCGAAAGCGGCTGCGGCAAAAGCACGCTGGCCTCCTCCATCATGCGCCTTGTGGCGGCGCCGGGCAGGGTAACGGGCGGCCGGATATTGTTTGAAGGCCAAGACCTGACGAAGATGTCCGACGAGGAGATTACCCACATTCGCGGCAAAGAGATCGGCATGATCTTCCAAAACCCGCTCGATTCGCTGGACCCGGTGCTGCGGGTGGGCAACCAGATTTCCGAGGCCATCATGCTGGACCATGTGCCCCGGGAACGCGCGATTGAAATGGCAATCAACATCATGAACGATACGCAGATCGCCGATTCCGATCAGCGCGCGCAGAATTTCCCCTTCGAGCTTTCGGGCGGAATGCGCCAGCGCATCATGATCGGCATGATGATTTCCCGAAACCCCAAGCTGATTATCGCGGACGAGCCGACCACCGCGCTGGACGTGACCATCCAGGCGCAGATATTGGAGCTTTTGCTACAGCTAAAGGAAAAGCAGAACGTGTCGGTGCTGCTGATTACGCACAACTTTGGCGTGGTGGCCGAAGTGGCCGACCGGATCGGCGTAATGTATGCCGGGCGGCTGGTGGAAGAGGGCGACGTGTTTACGTTGTTTGAAAATCCGAAACATCCCTACACGCAGATGCTGATCCGGGCGCTGCCCACGATCCGCAAGCACGAGGGGCGGCTGGCGGTCATACCGGGCACGGTGGGCGATTTGACCCATCCGCCCAAAGGCTGCCGGTTTTCCAACCGCTGCCCCTTCGCGAAAGACCGGTGCGCGGACGTGCCCGCGCCGTGGCATGAAGAGGGCGGCCACCGTTGGGCCTGCCATCTCGAAGGAGGCGAAGCGCGTTGAGCACCATCACGATTGAAAACCTGACGCGAAAATTCGTCGACGTGTCCGGGCTGATCCGCCGCAAATACGCGGTGGTCAACGCCGTGGACGACGTAAGCTTCGACATCCGCGAGGGCGAGACCTACGGGCTGGTCGGCGAATCCGGCAGCGGCAAGACCACCGTGGCGCGCATGGTGCTTGGCCTGGAAAAGCCTACCTCCGGCCGCGTCATAATCGACGGCGAGGACGTATCTCAGCTGCGGGGCAGCGGGCTTAAACAGCTTAGGCGCAAGGTAGGCGTGGTTTTTCAGGACCCGGCCGCCTCGCTCAACCCTCGCGTCACTATAGGAAGCACTTTGATGCGCCCGTTGCAGGTACACGGTTTTTCCCCAAAAGAGGCGAATTTGCGGGTAGACGAGGCCATGGAAAAAGTGCAGCTGGATCGGGAACTGCTCAAACGCTATCCCCATCAATTGTCGGGCGGCCAGCAACAGCGCATCTCCATCGCCCGGGCCATCGTGCTCAGGCCTCAGTTCCTGGTGCTGGACGAACCCACCTCCGCGCTGGATCTGTCGGTGCAGGCGCACGTGCTTAACCTGCTGCTCGACCTTCAGGAGCGGGACAAGCTGACCTATCTGTTCATCACTCACGATCTGGACGTGGTAAAATACGTGTCCGACCGCATCGGGGTTATGTATCTGGGCCAGATGATGGAAAGCGCGAGCGTAGACAGCCTGATGGACCGGCCCATGCATCCCTACACGCGCGGTTTGCTGGCCTCGGCTCCGGTAGCCAACCCCCGGTTGCGCCGCAAGGAGCGGTTCCGCCTGACGGGCGAAATATCCAGCCAGGTGGAAACCTACGTGGGCAAAAAGGCGGTAAAGCAAGGCTTGCCCGGCTGCCGGCTTAAATCGCGGTGCCCCTTCGCAAAAGAGGAGTGCGCCCAGCGCCGCCCGCCTCTGGTTGAAACCGAAAAGGATCATTTCGTGGCCTGCCTGCTGCGGGCGCCCATGGAATAACTTATGGGGCGTTCCGCCGGCGGGACGCTCGTTTTAAAAAATATATGCAGCTAAAGCAACTGTATGGAGGAGTAGTATGGCCGATCTGATTTTAAAAAACCTGAGCATCGTTGACGGCACGGGCGCGCCGGCCTTTTACGGGGACATAGCCGTACAGGGCGATACCATTTGCGCCGTCGGAACCGGCTTAAAGGGCGGCCGGGAAATCAACTGCGACGGTCTTACCGCCACGCCCGGCCTGATCGACATTCACAACCATTCCGATTCCTCGTTGGATAAGGCGCCGGAGGCGCTTAACTACATTCATCAGGGCGTAACCACCATGCTGCTGGGCAATTGCGGGATCAGCTTCAGCTCGGCCTTTGGCGAGCGCGAAAGCGACGCGCGGGGAGACGCCAGCGCCTTTGGCCGGCATATGGACGCGATGGACGCCCTGCCCAAGGCGAACAACGTGTGCCAATTGGTGGGGCACGGCGCGCTGCGCGCCCAGACGGTGGGCATGGAGGACGTAAAGCTGACCGAAGCCGACCACGCGGAGATGGCGCGCCTTTTGCGCGCGGCTATGGAATCGGGCGCGTTCGGCATGAGCACGGGGCTGATCTACGACCCGGGCATTTTTTCCACGCCGGACGAGATATCGCGCCTGTGCCGCATCGTGGGCGAATATGGCGCTTTGTATACCACCCACATGCGCAACGAATCCGACCTGATGGTGGACGCGTTTTTGGAGGCCGTGGCGGCCGTGCGCGGCACCGGCGCGCGCCTGGAAATTTCGCACCTGAAAGGCTCGGGCCGCCAAAATTTCGGCCTGACGCGCACGCTGCTCGATCTAATGACCTATTACCGCCGGTTCGGCATGGAAATCACCACCGACGCCTATCCCGAAAATTACTGCCACACGGGCCTGGCCAGCTGCCTGCCGCCCTGGGCGCGCGCGGAGGGACACAAGGGCTTTGTGCGGATGATGGCGTCGGAACAGCTGCGCAAAAAACTGTGCTGGGAGCTGGATCACCCGGCGCTGACCTGGGAAAACATACTGCGCGACTGCACGCCTGAAGATACCATCCTGTCCGAATGCCGCGCCGTCGCGCAGGCGCAGGGGCTTACCCTGCGCCAGGCGGCCGATCAGATGGGGCGCGACCCCTGGGACGCGGCCATCGAGCTGTGCGTGCGGGATTGGAACATCGCCATCGTGTCCGGAGGCGTCAGCGAAGAGGAGAACATGCGCATCTTTACCCATCCCCTGGCGATGGTCTGCTCCGACGGGCAGGCCCTGCCGGAGGGCGTGGATTATAAGCCGCATCCGCGCAATTACCGCGCCTTTGTCAAGGTGCTGTACGATTTTGTGGAAAAGCGGCGTCTTTTCACCTTTGAGGAGGCCATCCGCAAGATGACCTCCATGCCCGCGGCCAAGATCGGATTGCAGGATCGGGGCATACTGCGCGTGGGGATGAAGGCGGATATCGCCCTGTTTGACCGCTATACGCTTGGCAGCGCCTCCACATACGAAGACCCCTGCCACTACGCCAGGGGCGTGGAATACGTGCTGGTCAACGGCCAGATTATTATTGAAAACGGAAAATATACCGGCGCGCATCCGGGCCGCCTGCTGCGGCGCGGGAAGGAGGACGGCCGATGAGCTATCCGCGCTTGGAGATACACCTGGGATTGCTGCGTGAAAACGCGAGAAAGCTTTACCGGGATTGCCGGGCGCACGGCGTGGAGCCGGTGGGCATTACCAAAATCTGCTGCGGCCACCCTGAAGTAGCCAGGGTATTGTTTGAGGAAGGATACACCACGCTGGGCGATTCGCGTCTGGAAAACCTGGCGCGCTACGCGGATCTGCCCTGCCGCAAAATGCTCATCCGCCTGCCCATGATTTCCCAGGCGGAAGCGGTGGTGCGCATCGCGGACGTATCGCTGATAAGCGAGATCGCCGCCGCCGAGGCGCTCGCGCGCGCGGCGGAGCGCGCGGGCCTAAGGCACGGGGTTATCGCCATGATGGAATTGGGCGACCTGCGCGAGGGCTGCCCGACGCAGGCCGATTTTATGGCGCTGTGCCGGCGGGCGGAATCGCTTGCCGGGCTAAACCTGGAAGGCGTAGGCGCCAACTTCGTGTGCTACGGCGGCGCCAAGCCGTCCACCCCGGCGCTTGAGGAGCTTTTACGCATCCGGCGCGCGGTCGAGTCCGATCTGGGCCGCGAGCTGGCCGTCGTCTCGGGCGGAAGCTCCACGACCGAACGGCTGATGATGGCCGGCGGCCTGCCCAGGGGCGTAAACCAGCTGCGCACGGGCGCGCTGATTCACGTGGGAATCGGGCTGATGGACCAGAAAATTCCCGGCTATCACGACGACGCCTACCGCCTGAAAGCCGAAATTATCGAGCGCAACCGCAAGCCGTCCATGCCCTATGGCGAGCTGGGCACCGACGCCTTTGGCCATGAAAACAGCTGGGTGGACCGGGGCGAGATCGAGCGCTGCATCGTGGCCGTTGGCCGGGAGGATATCGAGCTGGAATGCCTGGAGCCCATGGATCCGGGCGTGCGCATACTGGGCGCATCCAGCGACCACCTGCTGTTGGAGCTGACCGGTTCCGCCCGCGGCTACAAAATGGGCGACCTGATCGAATTTAAGGTGGGTTATGTGGGCGTGCTGCGCGCGTGCACCTCCGCTTACGTTGAAAAGGTGTGCGTTTAAATAGCGTTGTATTGATTGTCACACAGGGGCGTCCCGCATTTGGGCGCCCCTGTATGTCGAAAAAGTCCGTCTGCGGCGTTCTTTTGCGAATGTAAAGCGCTGTTTCCCTCTCGCCCTTGCGAAGCTCCCGGGTGGGAAACAGCGTAAGGTTTTTTGGCAGTTTGACGCGCCCTAAGCGGGCGCGCTTTTTTGCGCCGCGAATTGACCGCGCCTGCCCGGCATGCTATAATAGACGGCGGGCGCGCGCATGGACGCGAATCGGCCCCGATACGGGCCGCGCACGCGCGCCGCCCCGGTATTTTGCGCCCCGCATGGGCTTTACTTTTAAAAGGAGGGAACCGCCATGACAAAAGAGAGGATCCGTATAAGCCTGAAGCATCATATTATGAAGGGAAGCGGACCATTTGAACGTACGCCTGAGGCGGTTTTTTTCCTACTATAA
>CAWVLE010000179.1:0-10318 GCA_963929805.1 uncultured Eubacteriales bacterium
TTTTCAAAAAAAGTGACCGTTGACGCCCTTTGTCAACGGTCTGAAGCCACTTTGCTACGATGCAAAGTGGCTTCTTTGACAGTCTGAAAAGGCCGCGAGGAGCGGCCTTTTTTGACAGGCTGAGGCGGCGCAATGCCGCCTGCAATATGTATTGTCGCCCTGTGCCTGCGCGCGGAAGCGTTAAAAGCGCTCCGGGCAGGAAAAATTGGCCACGCCGCCGCCGGTATGGAAAAACACCACCGTATCCTTTGCGGTCAGCACGCCCTTGCGGGTAAGATCGATCAGCCCGGCCATGGCCTTGCCCGCGTAAGTATGGCACAAAATCAGCCCCTCCAACTGCGCGGCCAGCTTAACCGCCTCCAGCGCGCCCTCGGTCAGCGCGCCGTAACCCGAACCCACGTAATCGTAATTTACGTAAATATCCTCGGGCGCAAAAGGCGCGCTCTTCAGACCGAAATGCGCCATGGTCTCGCCGCACAGCTGGGCGATTTCCTCCTGTTTGGGGCGGGTATGAAAGCTTACGCTCATGCCCAGCATTCTGGTCCGCACGCCCGCAAGCCGCAGTCCGCACTCGATGCCCGCCTGGGTGCCGCCCGTGCCCGTGGCGGCGATAAAATAGGTGGGCTGCTCGCCCAGCGCGGCCATCTGATCCAGCGTCTCATCCACCGCGGCGATATAGCCCAGGTTCCCCACCGGGGTGGCCCCGCCCAGCGGCGCCAGAAACGGCCTTTTCCCCTGGGCGGCCAGATCGCGCGCGATTTTACCGGTGATGGGGCACGCGCCCGCGATTTCGGCGTCCTCCTCCTCCTGGGTGACGTTGGGGTGATAGATCATCTTCGCGCCCATGAGGCGGTCAAGCAGCGCGTTGCCCTGATAGACCGAAGGCTCCTCGCCCTCCAGCACGGCCACCGCGTCCATGCCCAGATAGCGGGCGGCGGCGATGGTCTGGCGCACCCAGTTGGATTGCACCCCGCCCAGCGTCACCACCGTATCGGCCTTTTCGCGCTCCGCCTGCGCCATGATAAATTCCAGCTTGCGGGTTTTGTTCCCGCCAAAAGCCAGCGCGGTTACGTCGTCGCGCTTGACGTAAATCCTGGGCCCGCCCAGATAGCGGGTCAGGTTGGCCGCGAACTGGAGCGGCGTGGGCAGCGCGGTCAATTCCACCCGAGGTTGAGAGGCGATGAGCTTTTTTATATTCACGTTTTCACTCCTTCAAATTCCGTATGCCGCCCTGCCGCGCGGCGTCCGCGCGTTGGCAAAGCGCCGGCAAAATATCCCTGTGTTCATTATACTTTGCGCCGCATAAAAGTCAACCGCCAACCGCAAGGCGCGCGCAAACCGCCTTGTCACCGGCCGGCGCGCATGCTATAATGCAGTTGCCGCCGGCGAACGCCGCGCGGCGGGCCTTATCCGCCGGGAATACATTCGCAAAATCAAACGCTCAGGGGTGCTTGTATGAAGGGCGCGGGCAGATACCCCGATTTGAAAAAGTGCGGCCATTATTATTTAAAGCACAAAAAGCTGATTGGCGTGCTGGTGACGGTCATGCTGCTGGCCAGCTCGCTGGGCATGCTTTTGCCCTATTTTGTCAGCCGGCGGCTGATCGCCATTACGGATAATATGGCGCTGGAAGTGGCGCGCTATTGCGCCATTATCATGACGGTCATCGTCTTTCACCACCTTTTCTGGTATCTGTGGGAAAAGCTGGGCTCGGCGCTGACCAACAAAGTGGCCTTCGACATGCGCAGCGACATCACAAAAAGTTTTCTGGACGCCGAGTTAAGCCACATCAAATTAAATACCAGCGGCTATTACCTGGAAAGGTTCAACGACGACGTGATGGGCGTGGCCTCGTTTCTTTCCCAGGTTTTGGGCATCGTGGTGGACAGCCTGACCAACTTCAGCTTTCTGATTTTTATCTGGTGCCTGAGCCGGCATTGCGGCGCGCTGTTTACGGTGGGGATACTGGTTTTGTACCTTATAGACCTGATCCGCATCCGAATGGAACTTAAATACACCCGGCAGATCAAGGCGGTTACCGAGCGGCTCAGCTCCAAGCTGAACGAAAATTTTCGCGGCATAAGGGACATAAAAGGGCTGGGGCTTAAGGACGCGACTTTGCGCGCCACGGACGAACTGAGCGGGCAGCTGAGCGCGCTTTTGACCCGAAAGGAAAATTACACCGCTTTGCTCAGCCGCATGAAGACCTTTACCCAGCACGGCATCGAGGCGCTTTTGTTCGTATACGCCGCGCTGATACTGATCCCCCGGGGCGACATTACGCTGGTGATCCTGCTGACCATTGTAAATTACGGCGGGTTTATGTACGACCTGGTGGGCTTCCTTGCGCAGATCAAGGACCTGTTTGTAAAGGGCGATTACTGCGCCGGGCGCGTTTTGCAGATTACCCAGGACGCCCCCAAGGAGCGCTTTGGCCGCGGCCGGCCCGGAAAATCGGGCATGGCGATCGAGGTGCGCGACCTTTCCTACACCTATGAGGATGGGCGCGCCGTGCTGGATAAGCTTAATTTCACCATCCCGAGCCATACCGCCGCCATCCTGGTGGGCGCGTCGGGCGGCGGGAAAAGCACGCTGTTTAATTTGTTGTCGGGGCTGTTGCGCTGCCCCGACGGGCATATCTTTCTGGGCGGCGTGGATATAAACGCGCTCAGCGAAGAGGCGCTGCGCCGCGAAATGTGCCTGGTTAACCAGGAAACCTTTTTGCTTAACGACACCGTGTTTAACAATCTGCTTATCGTCCGGCCCGAGGCAAGCGCGCAGGACATCCGCGACGCCTGTAAAAAGGCGCATATTTACGACGAGATACTTTGCATGGAAAAGGGTTTTGACACCGTTTTGCAGGAAAACGCGTCCAACCTGTCCGGCGGGCAAAAGCAGCGCCTCTCCATCGCGCGGGCCATACTGCGGGACGCGCCCATTTTATTGTTGGACGAGCCCACCAGCGCGATGGACGCGCAGAACCAGGCGCTGTTTCTCGAGGTCATCGGCGAGCTCAAGCGCGAAAAGACCATTTTCATGATCGCGCACCGGCTGGGCAGTTACGAGGGCTTTGACCAGGTAATCGCCCTGGAGGGCCGCCGCGCGCGCGCTTTATCCGCGCCGCGTTAAGCGATGGCGGCGCCCGCGCGCCGTTGCATTCGCGGGCCGGAAATGGTATAATCTGCTTGTGCCGCGCGCGGGCGCGGCACAGTAAAAATGTTGATGTTAAGGAGTCTGATCGCCATGGTACGCACGCGTTTCGCGCCCAGCCCCACGGGGTACATGCATCTGGGCAATCTGCGCACCGCGCTTTACACCTATCTTTTTGCGCGCCGTATGGGCGGCAAATTTATTTTGCGCATCGAGGACACCGACCAGGAACGCGAAGTGAGCGGCGCCATAGACGTGATATACAATTCGCTCAAAACCGCCGGCCTTACGCACGACGAAGGCCCGGACGTGGGCGGGCCCTGCGGCCCGTACATCCAGTCGCAGCGCAAGCACATATATCTTCCCTACGCGCAGCAACTGGTAAAATCCGGCCACGCATATTATTGTTTCTGCACCCAGGAGCGGCTGGAGCAAGCGCGCGCCGAGGCCGCGCAGCGGGGCGAGACCTTTAAATACGACAAGCATTGCCTTCACATGGATCCAGCCGAAGTCCAGCGCCGTCTGGATGCGGGCGAAAGCTACGTCATACGCCAAAACGTGCCCACCACGGGCAAGGCCGGCTTTGACGACGTGATCTACGGCCATGTTGAGGTGGACTGCGACACGCTGGACGACAACGTGCTGATAAAGGCCGACGGCCTGCCCACCTACAATTTTGCCAACGTGATAGACGATCACCTGATGGGCATCACCCACGTAATGCGCGGAAACGAGTACCTCTCTTCCGCGCCCAAGTACAACCTGCTTTACCAGGCGTTTGGTTGGCAGCCGCCGCTATACGTACACCTTACGCCGGTTATGGCCAACGCGCAGCGCAAGCTGTCCAAGCGCAAGGGCGACCCCTCCTTTGAGGATCTGCTCAGCGAAGGCTACCTGACCGAAGCGGTCATCAATTACCTGGTGCTGCTGGGCTGGAGCCCGCGCGGCGAGCGCGAGTTTTTTACCCTGAAGGAGCTGGAGGGCTGTTTCGATCTGGAAGGGCTGAGCAAGTCCCCCTCCATCTTCGACGTGGTAAAGCTGAACTGGTTTAACGCCGAATATATCCGCAACCTGCCGCCCGAGCGTTTTGAGCGGCTGGCTACGCCATGGCTTGAAAAAGCGCTGGATCCAGACAAGTTCGACTTTAAGCGGCTGTGCGAGCTTTTGCAGGGCCGGGTAGAGGTTCTAAAAGAGCTGCCCGGCATGGTCGGTTTCCTGGCGCATATGGAAGATGTGGATATATCGCTGTACACCCATAAAAAAATGAAGACCAACCCTCAGGTGGCGCTGGAAGCGCTGCGCAAAATGCGGCCGGTACTGGCGGGCGTCGAGACGTGGAGCGAAAGCGCGCTGCACGACGCGCTCATGCAGGCCATCGCCCAAAGCGGCATGAAAAACGGGCAGGTGCTCTGGCCGCTGCGCATCGCCATCAGCGCCCAGGCCTCCACGCCGGGCGGCGCGATTGAAATCGCCTATCTGCTGGGCCGCGAGGAGACGCTGTGCCGCGTAGACCGGGCGATCGAGCAGCTCGCGGCAAGCGAAGCGGCGCAATAAATCGACACACAGGGGCGGAGGGGAAAACGTGAACGAAAAGATACGTCTTTTTCTGTTTGGCAAGCTGATCGGGCTCGCGCGGCGCGGCTATACGGATTTTATCCCCGACAAACCCTTTCTTGAGCTTCAGTATTACCTCAAGCTGGGTCGGCGGCTGAATCTGAACCCGCCCCGGCTTTACAACGAAAAATTGCAGTGGATAAAGCTGTACGACCGCCGCGAGGAATACCGCGCCTATGTGGACAAGCTGGCGGTGCGCGATTTTGTGCGCGAAAAGGTGGGCGAAAAATATCTCATCCCCGCGCTGGCCGCCTGCGAGCGGGTGGATGAAATCGATTGGGAAAGCCTGCCCGAGCGGTTTGTGGTAAAATGCACGCACGGCTCCAGTTGCAACATCATCTGCCGGGACAAAAAACAGTTGGACGTTGCCCGGGCCTGCGCGCAGTTAAACGCCTGGATGAAGCGCGACTGGTTTTCGCTCAGCCGCGAATGGCCCTACAAGGGCGTAAAGCCGCGCATCCTGATAGAGGAATTTATTGGCGGCGAGGACGGGCGCGTGCCCTATGACTACAAGCTGATGTGCTTTGGGGGCGAGCCGCGCTTTGTTGTGGTGGACGCCGACCGTTACGACGGGCACACCCGTACGTATTACGATACCAACTGGGTAAAGCAGGAAATGTTTAACCGCCATCCCAACATTCCGCGCGAAATTCCGCGGCCCGAGCAGCTTGGCGAAATGCTGGATGTGGCCCGGGCGCTGTCGGCGGGCATACCGCACGTGCGCATCGATCTATACGTGGCGCGCGGCCAGGTTTTCTTTGGCGAAATGACCTTCTTCCACGGCTACGGCATGGAGGTTTTCCGGCCGCGGGAATTTGAAGAGCGGATGGGCGACATGATTCCCCTTCCGTAGGGAGGCGAATACCAGTGAAAAATACATCGCCATTTTACGTGCAGCTGCACATGCATACCAGCGAAAGCAGCCGGTGCGGCGTAAGCGACGGGCGTGAAATGGCCCGCGCGTGCAAGGCGGCGGGCTACGGCCTGATTGTAATCACCGATCACTTTTTAAACGCCAACACCACCTGCACGCCGGATATGAGCTGGCCGGAAAAGGTAGACCGGCTCTTCGCGGGTTACCGCGCGGCGCGCGCGGAGGGCGAAAAGATCGGCCTTACGGTGCTCAAGGGTTGGGAGACCTTTACCAGCGGTCCCGAATACCTGACTTATGGGCTGGACGAGCGCTTTCTTTTGCAACACCCCGATATCTGCGCGCTTGCGCCCCGCGAATATCTGGATTTGATACACGCCGCGGGCGGCTACGTAATTCACGCGCACCCTTACCGTCAGGCCCCATACATTCCGTATTTTGTGCCCGATATGGAAAATGTGGACGCCTGCGAGGTGCTAAACGCAAACCATACCGACCCCAGCTTTGACGAGCGCGCGCTGCGCGACGCGCGCGCGCATCACAAGATAGAGACCGCAGGCTCCGACGCGCACCACGTAAGCCAGGTGCGCGGGGGCGCCATGCGCTTTGACGGGCCGATTTCCACCATGGATCAATTGATCGCGGCGCTGCGCGGCGGTAAGGGCCGCATTGTGCCGCTGCTTACATAGCCTTTTCGCGATACGCTCAATTTCTGATATTTAAAGGGGAGCCCTTTTTGTAAGAGGGCCCCCCTTTGCGTATGAAACTTTAGGCGGGCTCAGCGCGCCCGGTTCATCCTGGCAAGCATTTCCTCAATCGGTTCCATGGGCGCATTGCCGCCGGCAAAGCTGATCAGCGTGCTCAGGCGCGATCCGCCCATCAGCACCAGCATCAGCCGCGCGTTTTCCTCGTCTCCGCCCGCCATGGGCATCATTTCGGAAAACAGCTTTTTAAAGAATTCGCCGCCCACCGGGTTTTCGAGCAGTTCGCTCAGCGTCGTATCCATCGAATAGGTTACCGGCAGGGCGCGTTCGGCCTCAACGCGCACCGGCGCGCTGAGAATGCCCTCGGCCGCGTTTTTGCGGATCTGGATGTTGTAAACGCCGCCCTCCACATACCAGTCGTGGATACGCGTCTCATAGTAGGCAAAGTCGCGCGGGCACAGTTCAAAGCGCACCGTGCGGGTTTCGCCGGGGGCGAGCGTTATGCGCTCGAAATTGCGCAGCTCGCGCACCGGACGGTTCACCCCGTGCGTATCGGGCGCCACGTACAGCTGAACCACCTCGTCGCCCGCGATAAAGCCGGCGTTTTTCACGTCCACCGACACGCTCAGCGACTGGCTGGAACGCATGCTCTGGCACGACAGGCGCAGGTTGGAATATTCAAACCGGGTGTAGCTAAGGCCGTATCCAAACGGGAAACGCACGTCCATCTGCTTTTTGTCGTAATAGCGATACCCCACGAATATCCCTTCGCGGTACTCCACGATGTGGTTGTCGCCCGGGAAGTTCAGGTAGGAGGGGTTGTCGCTTAACTTGATCGGGAAGGTTTCCGCCAGGCGTCCGCCCGGATTGACCGCGCCGAAGAGCACGTCCACCATGCCCGCGCCGGCCGCCTGTCCGCCCAGATACCCCATAACCACCGCGCCTACCTGATCGAGCCAGGGCATTTCCACGGGCGAGCCGCCCGAAAGCGCCACCACCACGTTTTTTTGTACTTCGCACACGCGACGGATCAATTCTATCTGGTTTTCGGGCATGCGCATGTGGGACCGGTCAAAGCCTTCGCTTTCAAACGCGTCGGGCAGCCCGGCAAAGATTACCGCCACGCCCGCCTCGGCCGCCGCCTGAACCGCCTGGTTCAGCAACTCCTCAACCGTTTCGTCGCGGTCGGTCACATAGCCGGGGCAGTAGGTAACCTGCGCGTATTCCGCGGCCGCGTCCAGCGCGTTGGTCAGGCGGTACGGATTGATGTGGCTGGAACCGCTGCCCTGATAGCGCATCTTGTCGGCCATTTCGCCGATGAAGGCGATCTTCATATCCCCGGACAGCGGTAAAAGGTCGTCCTGATTTTTCAGCAACACGCAGCAGCGCGCGGCCACGCGCCGCGCCAGCGCGTCATGGGCCTGCATGTCTGCCTTGTAGCCCGCGCGGCGCTTTTCCAAATAGCGGCAGGTGATATTGAGTATGCGCTCCACCGCGCGATCCACCAGGGCCTCGTCCAGTTCGCCCGATTTCACCGCCTCGACCACCAGTTGGGGCGCTCGCGGGTCGCCGCCCGGCATCTGCAATTCCAGCCCCGCGCGCACGGAGGCGATTTTATCGTCCATGGCGCCCCAGTCGGTCATCACATAGCCGTCAAAGCCCCACTCGTCGCGCAGCACGTCGCTCAGCAGCCACTTGTTCTGGCAACTGTAGGCGCCGTTTATCTTGTTGTAGGAACACATCATCGTCCAGGGCTTTGCCTTTTTAACCGCCCGTTCAAACGAGGCCAGGTATATCTCGCGCAGCGTGCGCTCGTCTATGCGCGCGTCGGTCGTATTGCGCCGGTATTCCTGGTTGTTGGCGGCAAAGTGTTTAAGGCTAACGCCCACGTCCTGCGACTGCACGCCCTGAATGTGCGCGGCGGCCATTTCGCCGGACAGGCATGGATCCTCGCTGAAATACTCAAAATTGCGGCCGCACAGCGGGGAGCGCTTGATGTTCGCGCCCGGCCCCAGTATGACCGCCACGTTTTCGCTCTGGCATTCCTCGCCCAGCGCCTGGCCCACCTCGCGCACCATCTCGCGGTCGAACGAGCAGCTCAACGCGGCCGCCGTGGGAAAGCAGGTGGCCGGCACGCTGTCGTTAATCCCCAGATGATCGCCGGTATTAAGCTGTTTTCTCAGCCCGTGCGGCCCGTCGGTGACCATCACCGATTCTATGCCCAGGCGCTCCACGCCCGACAGGTGCCACATATCCAGCCCGGAGAGCATGCGCGCCTTTTCCTCCAGCGTCATTTGACCGACCAGTTTTTTAACGTCCAAGCGACCGTCCCCTTTCCATCGTTTCGAAACCGGGTGTAAACACAGCTCACCCGCGTCCATTAAAAGGCGCGCGGCAGCGGCCCGCGCCGCGGCGTTTTCCCATGCGGATCTAAATCCCTTTTTATTTTACCAGAGTTTTTCCACTCACGCAACGAACAGTTCCAGCATTGTGCGCAGAATTTTTCAAAAAAGGCGCGCAATCTTCATGATTTTTGCAATTAAAATGGTAAAATATAATCAGATGAATTTGTTGAAACTAATTCGAATTATCGTAACGGGAGGGTTATCCATATGGTCAATCGAATCGTTCTTAACGGCACTTCTTACCACGGCTCGGGCGCGATTGCCGAAATCGCGAACGAGGCCAAGGCGCGCGGCTTTAAAAAAGCGTTTGTGGCTTCCGACCCCGATCTGGTCAAGTTTGGCGTAACCAAAAAGGTGCTGGACGTGCTGGACGCCGCGGGTTTGGAATACACGCTCTTTAGCCAGATCAAGCCCAACCCCACCATTGAAAACGTGCAAAACGGCGTAGCCGCTTTCAAAGCCTCGCAGGCCGATTACATCGTGGCCATCGGCGGCGGCAGCTCCATGGACACCGCCAAGGCCGTGGGCATCATCATCAATAACCCCGAGTGTGCCGACGTGCGCAGCCTGGAAGGCGTAGCGCCCACCAAAAACCCGGCCGTGCCCATCATCGCCGTGCCCACCACCGCCGGCACCGCGGCCGAGGTAACCATCAACTACGTAATTACCGACACCGAAAAAGACCGCAAGTTTGTGTGCGTGGACACCCACGATATTCCGATCGTAGCCGTAATCGATCCCGACATGATGGCTTCCATGCCCAAGGGTCTGACCGCCGCCACCGGCATGGACGCGCTGACCCACGCTATCGAAGGCTATATCACCAAGGGCGCCTGGGAAATGACCGACATGTTCCACCTAAAAGCCATTGAGATCATCTCCCGTTCGCTGCGCGACGCCGTGGCCGGCACCAAGGAAGGCCGCGCCGAAATGGCGCTGGGCCAGTACGTGGCCGGCATGGGCTTTTCCAACGTAGGGTTGGGCATCGTGCATTCCATGGCGCATCCGCTGGGCGCCAAATACGACACGCCGCACGGCGTGGCTAACGCCATCATCCTGCCGGTTGTCATGGAATATAACGCGCCGGCGACCGGCGAAAAATACCGCGAAATCGCGCGCGCCATGGGCGTCAAAGGCGTGGACGAGATGAGCCAGGAACAGTACCGCAAGGCGGCCGTGGACGCCGTGCGCAAGCTTTCCAGCGACGTGGGCATTCCCGCGGATCTCAAGGATATCGTAAAGGAAGAAGACATCGATTTCCTGGCCGAATCGGCTTATGCCGACGCGTGCAGGCCGGGCAACCCGCGCGATACCAGCGTGGCCGAAATCGCCCAGCTGTACCGCTCGATGATCTAACCTAAATCCTCCTCCATACGCAACGCGCGCCGGGGCCGCTTAACCGCTGCCCCGGCGTTTTTTTCGATCTGGCCGGGCTTAAACCGTTCGCACAGCGTATGGCCGCCGGGCAAATGGAACCAAACGCGTGCCCTTTCCTTCTAAAAAGAAATCACGCACAATCAGGAGGTATGCCATATGCATAAAATGACAGGTATTGTGAAACGGGCGCTCGCCGC
>CAWVLE010000180.1:0-4536 GCA_963929805.1 uncultured Eubacteriales bacterium
AAGCGCAATTTCCACATCCGCGTATGCGCCGCCGCCGTCGCGCGCGCTGGCGCGCACGGTAATGGAACGCGTGGACGAAAAGCTGTCCCGGGCGGTAATCAGGCCGTTTTCATCAATTTCGCAGGGCGATTTTTCCTGGAGGATTTGCCAGGAAAACTGTTGCAGCGCGGCCGTTTCGGCCCCCGCGTAGGCCACGGCGCTCAGCTGCAACCGCCCGCCCGGCGCGATGGAAAGCGCCTCGCCGCCGGCAGCGGTGATTTCTATCCTGTCCGCCCGGCTGCCGATATATATGGTAAACACAGCCTCCGAACCCGAATAGCTGCTGGCGGTAACGCGGTATTGCGCGCCCGGTTGCGCGCTGAGCACGGCCACCTCGCCGCTGTCGGGATCCACCGTCACGGCTCCGTCGTCCGGATCGATAAAGTAGCGCACCGAGGCGTTTACGTTGGGCGAGGCCTTAAGTATGGGGGAGGCGGCAAACTGAGAAAGGTCGGCCGCGTCCCCGTTATCCAGCACCGCGTAATCGGTGGCAAAGGAAAGCTCGGGCGCGTCCACCACCTTGATTTCCTGGCGCAGCTGCTTTTGCCCGCCGTCGGGCAGGTTGACCGTGACGTAAACGGCGGCCTGGCCTTTGGTCTGCGCGCACACCAGGCCGGAAGAGGAAACGGTTACAAAGTGTTCGCCGCCCGAGGAGTAGCTTACGTCGTCCGGGTTGGGCGAGCCGATCTCCTCGCCGTTTCGGGTAAGCGCGATATCGCGCCGGGGCAATATGGTTAACTCGGCGCCTTCGCCCATGACCAACTGGCCGATATAATTGACCGTCTGGCCGGGCAGCGCGCCGTCCGTCCAACGCGCGCTGTACTGAGCGGGTTGCGCCTGGTGCGCGCCGGCGGATTCGTCCGACGGCGCGGCGGCCTGCGTATCCTGCCTGGCTGGTTCAACTTGAACGGAACCGCTTTGCGAGCCGCCGGCGTCCTGGGCTTCATCTTCCGTGGAAGCGCTTTGTTCCGGTTCCAGGGACTGCTCCGGTTCGGGCGTGTTGGCGTCCTGATCGGAGGACGCGTCCTGTTGCGCTTGCTTAGCGGAGACAGCGGCAGAACCGCCCTCGTCCTCGGCCAGCGCGCATGGACACATAAGCAGCGCGCATATCAGCGCCGCCAGCGCCGGGTAGATCAAATGGTTGCTATATGTACGCATGAAATAAAACCTCCCGTATGTTGCGGGACGCGCCAGACCCGGCCGCGTCCCACAGAGCCGGCCAAACGGCCGACAGTGATCCACTTTGATATGGAGATATTATACAACAAGCGAGGCCGTATTTCAAGTCTGTTGCACAAATTGACATGGATGTGACGTTTTGGTGAAAGTGTCCAAACGCCGCGCTAGTCCATCTCAAATAACAACCGCATCAATATATCGCCGTTATCCAGCACGGGGCAGCCGGCGCAGGCGGACTCGGTAAAGGGCCGCGGCGCGCCGGGAGCGCGGCTGTCGAAAATGGCGAAAGGCACGGGGGTGCCGTCGTGCGTGCGCGTGGACAAAAGCGTGTAATGGTCGCTGATCAGCATCAGGCGGTAGGGCTCGCGCATTGCCTCCATCAGCGGGGCTACGGTGCGCGCGTCCAGGCGGCGTATGGCCTCCAGCTTGTTTTCCAGGCTGCCGTCGTGGCTCATTTCGTCGGGCGCTTCCAGGTGGACCAGGGCGAAATCGTATCCCTCGCGCAGCGCCTCGACCGCGCGCGCGGCCTTGCCCTCATAATCGGTATCCAGCAGCCCCGTGGCGCCGGGGATGTCGGGCGCGTACAGCCCGCCCAGCCGGGCGATGCCCTTTACCAGCGGCACGGCCGAAATCACGATTCCCTTTTTGCCGTATTTTTTCTCAAAGTTATCCAGCGCGCAGGCCGTGCCCGCGCCCCAGAACCAGGCCGAATTGGCCGCGCGCAGGCCCATCGCGCGGCGCTTTTGATTGATCGGGTGACGGTTAAGCGCCTGGAAGGAGGCGCGCATCAGTTCGCGCAGCACCTTGCCGCGCTCGCCGCCGGGCAGATAATCCAGCACGGGCCTTCCCACGATGTCATGGGGCGGCGTCAATTCGAACTGGGCCGCGTCGCCCGGCATAAGCGCCACGTGGCGAAAGGTATCGGTAACGCTTACGCTTAAGCCGCACGCGCGCGCCAGCGCGGAAAAATGGGCGTCGTTTATCAGATCCGTGGCCAGGCGCAGGGCGTCCTCGCCCTCGATGCCCGACCCGTTGTGGCTGTACATCCCGGCCTGCGGATAGCCCTCCTCGCCGATGGATACGATGTTCATGCGCAGCGCCACCTGGCCGCGTTGCATGGACAGGCCCATGCCCGCCGCCTCCAGCGGGGAACGGCCGGTATACACCGCGCGCGTGTCGTTGCCCAGCAGGGTCAAAAAGGCCACGTCGCTGCCCGGCGCCAGACCGGCCGGGCAGGTGCGCACGCGGCCCAGCCGCCCGCCCCCGATGCGCGCAAAGGCCGGGAGAGAAAGATATTCCAGCGGCGTTTTTCCGCCCAGCGCGTCGATGGGGAAATCCGCCATGCCGTCGCCGACGGCCAGTATGTATTTCATTTTTTCAACCCCTTTAGCCTTGCCAAACCGGCTATATTACGCTATGATTGTAACATACTCGCAGCGGTAGCGCCGCAAATCGCCAAATTTTAACCGCAGGAGGGCATTATGCAATCAGACGGACAGCTTCAGCTGGCAAAAATGATAAAAGGGCAGATGTTCGAGGGTTTTTTGCTGGTCAAATCGGCCGAGCAGCGCACCTCGTCCAACGGCAGCAAGTTTCTGGATATGACGCTGGGGGACGTGTCGGGCGACGTAAACGCAAAAATGTGGGACGGCGCTACGCCCGCGCCCAAGGTTTCCAGCGTAATCCGGGTGCGCGGCATGATGCTGGAATACAACAACCGGCCCCAGCTGCGCGTGGATAAAATGCGCGAAACTGTGCCGGCGGATAAGGTGGATATGTCGCTGCTCATTCCCTGCGCGCCCTATCCGGCCGAGGAAATGATTTCGCAGATCGACGGTCGCATCGCCCAAATACAGGACGAGGAACTGCGCCGCCTGGTGGCCTTTCGGGTGGACGAGTGCCGCGAAAAGCTGATGTATTTCCCCGCGGCCAAGCAACTGCACCACGCCGAGCGCGCCGGGCTTTTGCACCATACCACCACCATGCTGCGCGGCGCGGCGGCCATTTGCGAAATCTATCCCTCGCTTAACGCCGACCTGCTTGCCGCGGGCGTGATTTTGCACGATTTAAGCAAGTTAAGCGAGCTTAACAGCGACGAGATGGGCCTGGTCAGCGAATATACGGCCGAGGGCCAACTGCTGGGCCATCTGGTAAAGGGCGTGTGCGAACTGGCGCGCGCGGGCGAGAAGCTGGGCGTAAGGCAGGAACTGCTCATGCTGATGGAGCACATGATCCTCTCCCACCATGACCTGCCCGAATTTGGCAGCCCGCGCAGGCCCATGTTCCCCGAGGCCGAAGTGCTGCATACGCTGGACCTGTTGGACGCGCGCATGTTTGAAATGGAGCGCTCGCTCAGCGCGGTCGCGCCCGGCGCTTTTACCGAAAAGATCTGGTCGCTGGAGCGCAGGCTGTACAAGCCCAAACTGAAATAGCGCTGTATTTTTGCGCGCTAAGCGCGCGGGCCAGCGGGCGTTATTTGTGTTTTTTACCGGCCCGCGCTTTATATATGTAAAACGGATGCCTGCCGCGCCTTGGCACGCGGCAGGCTCCGTGTTTGCTCAGGCCGCCGTGGGCTCAGGGGTAGGCGTGGGGGCCGGCGTGGGGGCCGGCGCCGGGGTGGGCGCGCCGGTGTGCGGCGGCGTAGGCTCGGCGTAATGCGGCGCTTTTTTGCTGAACAGCTTTTTAAGCGTCTTTACGTCGGCCGTGCCGCTGCTCTTAAGCCCAACCTGCTTTTGAAAGGCCTTTACGGCCGAGTAGGTTTTCGTTCCATAGTTTCCCTTTATGCTGCCCGACATGTAGCCCAGTTTTTTGAGCCGCTTTTGCAGCGTCAGCACGCGTTGGCCCGAATCGCCTTTGGACAATTTTACATAGCGCTGGTATTTATCCTGCGTGGCGTACAATTTGCGCAGCTGCTCGGAAGTGATCTTTCCCTGCTCCTTAAAGCCGTGATCGCCCTGGAACAGGCGCACCGCGACGTCGGTATGGTCGTCGTAGCGGCCGTTTAGCTCCACCGAGGGATACCCCAGCTCAATCAGGCGGCGCTGCATATCTTCCACGCGCACGCCCTTTTTGCCCTTGGAAAAGCCTACGTAGCGGTTAAACGAACCCGCCTCGCCGCCGTATAGCTTTTGCTGAAGCGCTCCGTCCGCGGAGCCGGTCTGGGCAAGATCGAGCGTAATCTGTAGACGGCGCACCGCGTTGTAGGTCTGCGTGCCGTATACGCCGTCCACGCCGCCGTACAGATAGCCCAGCGATTTGAGCGCGCGTTGCAGATAGACGACCAGCGCGCCCCTGTCGCCCCGCTTGAGCGTGTTAAGC
>CAWVLE010000181.1:0-12248 GCA_963929805.1 uncultured Eubacteriales bacterium
CCCGGTGTCCGACGAAGAAATCCGAAAAATGGAGCTTGCCTCGCTCAAGCGCGCGCACGAGCACGTGGTGGAATGCGTGGATAACGACGAAACCGCGGCCGTGCTGTGCGAGCTGGTGGGCGCGCGTTTTCTGGTCATTCTCTCATCAACGGAGGGCATTTACCGCGACCCCAACGACCCCGCCACACTGGTACGAGACGTGGTCTGTCCAGACGCGGAAACGCTGGTGCGCGAGGTACGCAAATTGCAGCAAAGCTGCGTGGGCGCAAGCCGCGCCGGCGCCAACGGGGCGCGCGCCAAGCTGGAATACGCCATCGCCCCGGCGCTGCGCGGCACGACGGTCATTATCGGGCACGCGCGGCATCGGTTGGGCGCGTTGCTCAGGGGCGAAGTACCGCATACCCGTATCGGCATCGCGCCCTGATTGGGGCGCGCTCAGGGCCGCGCCTCCCTGGCCGAAAGCGTGTTGGCGGCGATTTGCGGCGCGATTTGGGCGGGCGTCTGGCCAAGCGACAAATACAGCGCCTGGTTAAAATCCTCAATTGAGATCACCTGAATGCCCTTTATCCTGTCGTACATGTTTTGCCGGTTTGCGGAGGGAATCAGCACGCGCGAGAGCCCGGCTTTGCGGGCCGCCTCGATTTTCGCGGTTACGCCGCCTACCGGCAGCACGCGGCCCATTACCGAAAGTTCGCCGGTTATGGCGATGTCCGCGGCTACAGGCAGCCCCAATATGGCCGAGCAGGCCGCCACGCCCATGGCCACGCCGGCCGACGGTCCGTCTACGGGCACGCCGCCGGGGAAATTGATGTGCAGGTCGTATTGGTCAACCGGCACGCCCATCATCCTAAGCCGGGTCAGGGCGTTTTCCGCCGCGGCGCGCGCGGTGCCCGGCCGTTTCAGCGTGTGTCCGCGGCCGTCGCCCAGCTGTTCTTCTTCCACGATGCCGGTTACCTTTACGCGCCCGCTTCCATGGGCGGCCACCGCCTCTATCTCCATTACCGTGCCCTGCTGCGGGCCCTGAACGGCCAGCGCGTTAACCAGGCCCGGACGGGGCAGGTGCCGCCGCTCAGGCTCCACGCGGGGCGTATAACGGCCCACGTTCAATACCCATTCGATATCCTCGCGCTTTAAGCAAACCCCGGCGCCGTCTTCCATGACGCCCGCCGCCATCTGCACGATGCTGACCGCGTCGCGCCCGCTTTGCGCGTAACGCCCAATCAGCTGCGCGTCGGCCGCTTCCAGCGCGCAGCCGGCTTTTTGCGCCGCGTCGCGGGCGATCCGGGCAAGTTCGTCGGTCTCCAGCGGGCGGAAAAATATTTCGATACAGCGCGAACGCAGCGCCGCGGGCATGTCCTCGGGCGAGCGGGTGGTGGCGCCAATCAGCCTGAAATCCGCCGGCAATCCGTTTTGAAAGATATCGTGAATATAGGGCGGCGTGTTGTGATCGTCCGGGTTATAGTAGGCCGATTCAAAGCGCACCTTTCGGTCTTCAAGCACTTTGAGCAGTTTGTTCATCTGCAGGGGATGCATTTCGCCGATCTCGTCCAGAAACAATACGCCTCCGTGCGCGCGCGTAACCGCGCCCTCCTTGGGTTGCGGTATGCCGTTAATTCCCAGTTGCCCTGCGCCCTGATAGATGGGATCGTGTACGCTGCCGATCAGTTGGTCGGCGATGGAGCGCTCGTCAAAGCGCACGCACGTAGCGTCCACCTCGATAAAGGGCGCGTCCTTGGCAAAAGGCGTGCCACGGGAGCGTTTCGCCTCCTCCAGCACCAGCCGGGCCGCGCAGGTCTTGCCCACGCCCGGCGGCCCGTAAAGCAGCACATGCTGCGGGTTTTCGCCGCACAGCACCGCCTTAAGCGCGCGGATTCCCTCATCCTGACCCACAATATCCGTAAGGCTTGCCGGGCGCACCCGCTCGTTAAGCGGCTCGGACAGATGTACCGCGCGCATCCGGTTCAAGCGGTCCATTTCCCTGCGCGTGTGCGGGCTGTTGCGCACGTTATGCGCGCCCTGCGCCTTGAGCTGGCGATAGAAATATATACCCATTATGACGGTTACGGTAAACTGAACCAGCATTATAAAATAGAGCATAAAAAACCTCCCTTACGCGCCCAATACCGTCTGGAAAGCCTTCGCCATCCTTTCGGGCATGGGTATAGTATGGGTGGTTCTTGCGCTTTTTATAAATATCGCGCGCCGGCGTTATCAACCGGCGCGCTGATCTATTGTATTATGATACCGAAGGTTCAACCTGGGGCTTCGCCTTACCGGTCGCGCGATGGCGGCGGCGCGGTTCGCCCTCTATGATCTCGGGGGCCGACCCCGAGCGAACCGACTGCTCGGTCACCACGCACTTTTCCACGTCGTCTCGCGAGGGCAGCTCGTACATGGTGTCCATCATGACGCCCTCTATGATAGCCCGCAATCCACGCGCGCCCGATTTGCGCTTAAGCGCCATCTGGGCGATCGCGCGCAGCGCGCCTTCCTCAAATTCCAACTGCACGCCGTCCATCTCCATCAGGCGCGCGTATTGCTTGACCAGGGCGTTGCGCGGCTCGGTCAATATCTTAACCAGCGCGTCCTCGTCCAGCTGGTTGAGCGTCACCATCACCGGCAACCTGCCCACGAATTCGGGGATCAGGCCAAATTTGAGCAGATCTTCCGGCCGCAATTGGCTCATCAGTTCGGCGTCCGCGCGCTCGGTATTGGATCGCACGTTCGCGCCAAAGCCCATGGTCTTTTTGCCCACCCTGTTCATGACAATCTTATCGATGCCGTCAAAGGCGCCGCCGCATATGAACAGAATATTGGTGGTATCGATCTGAATAAACTCCTGGTGCGGGTGCTTGCGTCCGCCCTGCGGCGGCACGGAAGCGACCGTGCCTTCCAGAATTTTCAGCAGCGCCTGCTGCACGCCTTCGCCGCTTACGTCGCGCGTAATGGAAGGGTTCTCGCTCTTGCGGGCAATCTTGTCGATTTCATCTATATAGATGATGCCGCGCTGCGCAAGCTCGATATCGTAATCGGCGTTCTGTATCAGCCTGAGCAGAATATTTTCAACGTCTTCGCCCACATACCCGGCCTCGGTAAGGCTGGTGGCGTCGCCGATTGCAAAGGGCACGTTGAGAATCTTGGCCAGCGTCTGCGCAAGATAGGTTTTACCGCACCCGGTCGGGCCCAGCATAACCACGTTGGACTTTTGCAGTTCCACGTCTCCCTTGCGCGGCGGATGCTGAATGCGCTTATAGTGGTTATACACCGCCACGGACAGCGTCTTTTTTGCCACTTCCTGGCCTATGACGTACTGGTCGAGCACCTCTTTGATCTCCTGCGGCTTCATCAACTTCATGTTGCCGCGCTCGCCCATCACGTCCACCTCGTCGGAGACGATTTCCTGGCACAGCAGCACGCACTCGTCGCAGATGTACACGCCCGGCCCCGCCACGATACGGCGCACCTGATCCTGCGTCTTGCCACAGAACGAGCATTTGACCAGATTATTGACAAATTCCTCTTGTTTCGCCATGGATAACTCCTTTTTCCGATTCAATGCACTTTTTCCCGTCAGCGCCGGGGCTGGATAATCTCGTCGATCAGGCCGTACGCCTTCGCTTCCTCGGCGGTAAGGAAATAATCGCGCTCCACATTCTGTTCGATTTCCTCAAGCGGTTTTCCGGTATTACGCGCCAGTTCCTCGTTCAACTTACGCTTGATGCGCAGAATCTGTTCGGCCTGTATGGCGATGTCGGTCGCCTGGCCCTTCGCGCCGCCCAGCGGCTGGTGGATCATTATCTCCGCGTTGGGCAGCGCCTTGCGCTTGCCTTTCGCGCCGCCCGCCAGCAAAAACGCGCCCATGGACGCGGCCAGGCCCACGCACAGCGTGGATACTTCGCACTTAAGGTAGCGCATGGTATCGTAAATCGCCATACCCGCCGTCACAGAGCCGCCCGGGCTGTTGATGTATAGCATGATATCGGCGTCCGGATCTTCCATTTCCAGAAAGAGCATCTGCGCCACGACGAGATTGGCCGTCGTATCGTCGATTTCCCCGCCCAGAAAGATGATCCGATCCTTCAGCAGGCGCGAAAAAATGTCGTAGGAGCGTTCGCCCCGGTTGGTCTGTTCAATAACATAAGGCACAAGGTTCATGCGTGACGCACCTCCCGCGCGGCTAAGCCGCATTATCTTCTATTCCCCCGACGGCTAAGAGTATGCCCGCCGCCGGGCGCGGACAATCATCCAAAGGCGCCGGCCGTCCTTTTTATTCCTCCGTCTTTTCGGACGCCTGTTCGCTGGTGGGCTCCACAGCCTCGTCCTTTAACATGGAAACGGTCTTCTGCATGGCCGCCGCGCGGGCAAAATATTCCTTGTCCGCGTCGGAAAGCGTCGCTTTAAACTCGTCCAGCGTCTTTTTGCCCTGATCGGCAAATTTCTTAATTTCCGCGTCGGTCTCTTCCTCGCTGGCCTCTATGGCTTCCGCCTTGCGCACGGCCTCCAGCACCAGCTGGGTACGCACGCGGCGCTCGGCCTCGTCCTTATACATATCGCGCAGCTGCTCTTCGGTCTGGCCGGTGTACCTGAGGAAGTCCTCAAGGCGCATGCCCTGATACATCATGCGCATCTGCATGTCGCGCAGCATGCTGTCCACCTGGTCGTTAATCATGGCCTCGGGGATATCCACCTTGGCGTTTTCCACAACCGCCTCGATAACGCTGTTTTCAAATTCGTTATCGGCCTTCTCCTGCGCCTGCTTCTCCAGCTTTTCGCGGATCTGGGCCTTGTATTGCTCGAGCGTGTCGCACTCGGAAACGTCCTTGGCAAATTCGTCGTCCAGCGCGGGCATTTCCTTTTGCTGGATGGAGTTGACCTTTACCTTAAACAGGGCCTCTTTACCGGCCAGTTCCTTGGCGTGGTAATCCTCGGGGAAGGTCACCTTTACCTCTACGTCGTCGCCGGCGTTGGCGCCAAGGAGCTGGTCTTCAAAGCCGGGGATAAAGCTGCCCGAACCCAGCACCAGGTTGTGGCCCTGCGCGGTACCGCCCTCAAACTGTTCGCCGTCCACATAGCCCGCATAGTCGATGTTTACCTGGTCGTCCAGCTTGGCCGCGCGGTCGGTCACGTCGGTAAAGCGGGATACGCGCTCGCGCGCGCGCTCCAGCTCGGCCGCCACGTCGTCGTCGGTCACGTCGATTTGCTGTTTATGCGCCTCGACGCCCTTGTATTTGCCCAGTTCCACATCGGGCCGCACATATACCGTAACGGTAAATTCCAGCGGTTCCCCGCCGCCGATTTTCGTTATATCCAAAGAAGGGCGATCCACCGGGTTCACATCGTGCTCTTCGATGGCCTGACGGTACAATTCGGGGAAAATGCTGTCGAACGCCTCTTCGTAAAAGATCGATTCGCCGTACTGCATTTCAATTACCTTGCGCGGCGCCTTGCCCTTGCGGAACCCCGGAATATTTATGCGCTTGACCATCTTTCGATAGGCGCTTTGCATGCCCTTTTCAAATGTTTCGGGCTCGACGACAAAGCTGAGCTTTACCTGATTCGACGAAAGTTTCTCAAGGGTCGTATTCATGAAAATCGTTCCTCCTGATTTTGACTATCTGCTCAAATTATCCAATTGATATTATCACATTGCCGCAGCTTTTGCAATCCCCATCGGGAAAAACCTGCCCTCCGCCGCGCGTTTAATATGTTATTATTCTGTTGAAACTGGCAAACGGCCGCGCTTTTGCGCCAAACGCCGCCGCCACGCTCAATAGCCCAGCGCGCGGTCCACCACATTGGTTAGCGGCCTGCCGTCCAGATACCGGTTCAGGTTGTCCATAAAAATTTCGAATATGCGCGCCGCGTTAACCGGGTCGGTATCGCGCCCGGAAATGTGGGGCGTGATAATCAGGTTGGGCGCGCTCCACAGCGGGTCTTCGGGCGGCAGCGGCTCGGTTTCAAACACGTCCAGCGCCGCGCCGGCGATGTGTCCGTCTTCCAGCGCCGCGCGCAGCGCAACCTGGTCCAGACACTGGCCGCGCCCCGCGTTTAACACATACGCGCCTTTTTTCAGCGCGCGTATGCGGCGCTGGTTAAGCAAATTGCGCGTATCTTTGGTGCCCGGCAGGCATAGCGCCACCGCGTCCGCGTCCTTAAGCGCCTCGTCCAATTGCGAAACGGCATATACCGCCTCCAGATAATCCGGGCAGGGGGCCTGCGTCCTGCGCACGCCGCGCACCCGGGCGCCCATGGCGCGCGCGCGGCGCGCAAAATTGCTTCCGATGTCGCCCAGCCCCACAACGGTAATCCGCATCCGGTCTATCTGCCCGGCGCTTCCAAGATAGGCCCATTCTCGCCGCCGCTGCGCAAGCATATACCGGTCCATATGCCGCAATAGCATAAGCAGCGCGCACAGCAGGTATTCGGCGATGGATACGCCAAACGCGCCCGAGGAATTGGTCAAAATCACATCCTTATTGGGGTACAGGCTTTCGTCCACAAAACGATCCACGCCCGCGGAGGGCGTGTGCAGCCATTTAAGCGCGCCCGCGCGCTTAATGAGCGGCGCGGGAAAATACCCGTGCAAAATCTCGCAGTCCCGCAGCGCGTCCTGGGAAAGCTGTTCCCGCGCGCAGGCGCGCAGGTCCAACAGTTCAAATCCGCCGCGCGCGGCCGTAAGCGCGATTTTTTCTATTTGCTCTTGCGTATAGGGCAGCGACATCAGCCCAAGCTGTTTCATTTGCGTTCTTCCTCCTGCGCGCTGTTTAACACGCTTTCGATGATATAGCGCGGGCGGCGCTTGGTTTCGGCGTAGATTTTGCCCACGTATTCCCCAATCAGCCCAAGGCTGAGCATTTGAATGCCGCCCAGTATCCAGATAGAGCCCATAAGCGATGTCCAGCCCGCCGTGCTGTGGCCGGACAGCTTTACGCAAAGCGCCCAGATCAAAATGCCGATGCCCACCAAAAACAGGATCAGCCCGCAGGTCAGCACCATGCGGATGGGCTTGACGCTGAAAGAGGTAATTCCGTCCAGCGCGAAGGCCAGCATTTTTTTAAGCGGATACTTGCTTTCGCCCGCAAACCGCTCGCCGCGCTCGTATTCCACCGTGGTCCATTTGTAGCCTATCTGTGGCACGATTCCGCGCAAAAACAGGTTTACCTCGGAAAACTGAGAAAGCCCTTCCACGGCGCGCCGGCTCATCAGCCGGTAGTCGGCGTGGTTAAACACGATGTCCACGCCCAGCTTCTTCATCAAATGATAAAAGCCTTCCGCGCTGAACCTTTTAAAGAAGGTATCCTTCTCGCGTTTGGAGCGCACGCCGTAGACGATGTCGTAACCCGCGCGCCACTGGCGCAGCATTTCGTCCACCGCGTCTATGTCGTCCTGCAAATCGGCGTCCATGGAAATGATCACGTCGGCGAAGTTTACCGCGGTCAGCAACCCGGCCAGCAACGCGTTTTGGTGGCCGCGGTTGCGCGAAAGGTTTACGCCGGAGAACGCGCGGTCCTGCCGGTGCAGTTCCTGAATGATGGGCCACGTGTTATCCCGGGATCCGTCGTTTACAAACATCACGCGGCTTTCACGGCCCACGACGCCCTGCCCGATCAGGCCGTCCAACTTCTCCTTTAACCGCCGGGCGGTTTCCTTAAGCACCGCTTCCTCATTATAGCAGGGAATTACGATATACAGGCAGTCAGCCACGCGTCGCGCCTCCTTTATTTTAAAAATACTATAAGTGCGTTACTCTATTATACCCCCGCGCGCCCTTTACTTCATACACTTTTGGTTAAGGAAACCGATCGCCTTGCCCGAAATTTTATTGCGGCTTATATCTGCATGCCGGCGTGCGTATGCACCTGCCGGCCGGTGACGCGTTCGCGCGATTTGCGGTAGCGCGAGGGCGCGATGCCGGTAAGCTGGATAAAACAGCGCGTAAAATGCTGGCGGCTTCCAAACCCCACGTGCCGCGCAATGTGCTCCACGCCCAACGCGCTGCGCTCTAAAAGGGTCATGGCCCGGTCGACGCGTATTCGGTTTACGTATTCCACCACCGTCTGCCCCATCTCCCGCGCAAACAGTTTTTCCAGATGTCCCTGGCTTATTTGCGCGGCCTGCGCAATTTCCGACAAAGTCAGCGCGCGTTGAAAATTGCGCTGTATATAGGCGACCGCGCGCCGCACGTGGCGCATACCCGAAGAACCGGCGCGTTTATCGTACACCGCCTGGGCCAGCCGCATCATAAACAAAAGCATATGCGCGTCAATCAGCGCGCGGTTTTCGGCCTCCGCCATCAGCGCCGATATCAGCATATCCAGCGCGCGGAACAGTTCGCCGCCCACGTCGTTTCCAAACACCGCCGCGCGCCGCTGATGCATCAGCCGCGAAAAATCGGCCGACATTGCGCCAAGCGCCGAAAGCGTAAAGGGCGCGTCGCTCTTTTTAAGGGCAAACTCCACGTTTAACATGTAACACATTTCCTCGGGATCGGTTACCAGCCGGTGCGGCACGCGCGCGTCGAGCAGCACAAAATCGCCCGTGTGCATTTCGCGTTTTATCGCGCCGCCTTCCGTGCGCGCCTCCACGCTGCACCGGCCCATGAACACATACATTACCTCCGCGCTGGCGTGGGTATGCATGTCCATTTCAAATTTACGCCAGGTGCGCGAATAATAATCGCATACCGCCGGCCAAAGCCCGCCGCTTTGTCCATAAAGCCCGCCGCCGTTTTCCATGCTTCCTCCGCCCCCCCCACGCAATTTTTGCGCAGGATCCATTCCAATTATGCCATATATAATTATATACGTTCCATTTATGGGGCGCAAGCGTGCTATACTGGTGCCGGAAATTCCGAACCGGCAAGATATTTTTGAAAGGACGGCAATGGATATGCGCACCAAAATCGCCTTTATCGGCGCGGGCTCTATCGGCTTTACCCGCGCGCTTTTAACCGACATTTTATCCGTACCCGAATTGCAAAACGTGGACGTCGCCTTTACCGATATCAACCCGCACAATCTGGACATGGTAACCCAGCTGTGCCAGCGCGATATAGACCACAACGGCCTAAACATACGCATTCAATCCACCACCGACCGGCGCGCCGCCTTTACGGGCGCGAAATACATCATAAACTGCGTGCGCATCGGCATGCTGGACGCCTTCCAGCTGGATGTGGAAATCCCGCTTAAATACGGCGTGGACCAATGCGTAGGCGATACGCTTTGCGCCGGCGGCATCATGTACGCCCAGCGCGATATCGCCGCCTTCAAAGAAATCTGCAAGGACATCCGCGAGGTGGCGCTGCCCGATTGCCTGGTGCTGAACTACGCCAATCCCAACGCCATGCTGACCTGGTGGCTGAACAAATACGGCGGCGTGCGCGCGGTGGGCTTGTGCCACGGCGTGCAGGGCGGGCACAAGTTGATCGCCCAGGCGCTGGGATACGAGCAAAAGGATATCGATATCGTATGCGCCGGCATTAACCACATGACCTGGTATATTTCGGTAAAGCACAACGGCGAGGAATTGAGCGGGCGCCTGCTTGACGCGCTTATGGCCGACCCGGAAATCGCCCAGACCGAAAAGGTGCGCATCGACATGATGAAGCGCTTTGGCTATTTCTCCACTGAATCCAACGGCCATCTTTCGGAATACGTGCCCTGGTACCGCAAGCGTACGGCCGAAATCGGGCGCTGGATCGACCTGGGCACCTGGATTAACGGCGAAACCGGCGGATACCTGCGCGTATGCACCGAGGGCCGCAACTGGTTCGAAACCGATTTCCCCAACTGGATGAAGGAGCCGCCCAAACAGTACGATTACGGCAAGCGCGGCAGCGAGCACGGCAGCTATATCATCGAAAGCCTGGAGACCGGGCGCGTATACCGCGGGCATTTTAACGTGATAAACCGCGGCGCCATACGCAACCTGCCCGACGATTGCGTGGTGGAAGTGCCCGGTTATGTGGATACGCACGGCATAAACATCCCCTCCATCGGCGAACTGCCGCTGGGCTGCGCAGCCTGCTGCATGAGCAATATCACCGTGCAGCGCCTGGCGGTGGAAGCCGCCGAAAAGGGCGACATCAACCTGCTGCGCCAGGCCATGATGATGGACCCGCTGACCGGCGCGGTGTGCAACCCCGATGAAATCTGGCAGATGACCGACGAATTTCTCATCGCCCAGGCTAAGTGGCTGCCCCAATACGCGCCGGAAATCGAGGCCGCCCGCGCGCGTTGGCAAAAGGCCGAGCTCGAAGGCAGCCTGATTCCCCCCATCGTCACCCAGGGCGCCGCCCGGCTGCACACCAAAACGGTGGAAGAAATGGCCCGCGACAAAGAGGCCGCCCGCAAAAACGCCGCCGAGGCCGACAAGGCGCAACAGCGCCCCGCGGCCCGTTAAGCCGCGCGCGGCTTGGGAGGCATAATCCCAAATCCAGAGCCGCGCAATTTTCCGGCGTCCTTGAAAAAGCGGCTAATCGGCGATATAATAAGGCATACCGCCTTTTAGAAAAGCGCATATCATTAGGGAGGAATTAAATTGCCGGCCGACATGAAGGAAATCATCGCTGAGGCAGTAAAGACCCTCTTGATGGAAAAGGGCGTCAAAAAGTTGACGGTAAAGGACATTGTCAACGAATGCCAAATCACCCGCCAGGCTTTTTACTACCATTTTGAAGACATACCCGCGTTATTTAACTGGATGCTTGAACGCGGATTGACGCAGACCATGTTGGAAGCCAAGGGGCTGGAGGGCGGCGAGGCGCAGCTTAAGCGGCTGTTCGTCATGGCCATTAACGCGCTGCCCTATGTAAAAAAGGGAATGCAGAGCAATTACCGCGACGAGTTGGAGCGGTTTTTGGCGCAATACACGCAGCGGCTGTTTGAGCGGGCATGCGACGAGGAACATCTTTACCAGAACTGCTCTCGTTTTGAGGTAGGCCTTATACTGCGCTACCACAGCCAGGCAATACTGGGCATCCTGCGAAGCTGGACGGATGCGGATACGCGAAATCTGGATCTGATCGTCCACACCGTGTTTCGTCTGATGACCGATGGAATCGCCCCGCGTTCGCCGGGTTGAGCGTTTTTTATCTTGTCACATACGCCGGAGTGTAAAAAATCTTTACACCCCGGCTTTTTTGTCTATACAGCGCCGTATATGTGTAAATTGAGCCGCGCGCGGCTGAGGCCTATAATAATAGGCGACAGGGAGGTGCGGATATGGCACACGAAATTCTCGCCGTGAAGCTGTGTCAGCTGGACAGCCGCGTCGAACAGCTGCACAGCCGTATATGCATGAGCGAGACGGCCAACCACGCGCAATTGTGCCGGCAGATCGATTTGCTTAAGCAGGAATGCGCCGAGTCGGAAGCGAGGCTGCAATCCAACCTGCAACATTCCAAAGCGGCGCTGGCATCCATACTGGCCAGAAACTATAGCCAGGCCGGGCAAATCATTGCGGCATTAAAGGATCAATTGCAGGCGTTAGCGTCGGCCAGCCCGGACGGGCAGACCGTGGTGGAAGAAAAAATCCTTTTGGCAGAATACGCGCTTGATTTTGCCCAGCAGGCGGCGGACCGCGCGCTGCTGCTGGCGCTGGAAGCCATCGACGCCCAGCTATTACAACAGCAGGAGGAAGGGGAATAACGATGAAAGAAGCCACATCACCGAAAAAACCGCTAATCTATTATTACCTGATCGCGTTGGGCGTAATACTGCTGTTTAATATGCTCATAACGCCTACACTGATGCAGGCCCAGGTGGTACAGGTCGATTACGGCACGTTTGTGCAAATGGCGGAGGACAAGCAGCTAAGCCAGGTTGAGGTGGACGAAACGCAAAATCAGATCATCTTTACCGCCAAAGATCAGGCCGTCTTATATAAGGCGGGCATGATACCCGACCCGGATCTGGCCGCGCTTTTGAAAGATTCCGGCGCGCAATACGGCGGACAGATCATTGAGCAGGCCAGCCCGATCATCAGCTTTCTGTTAAGCTGGGTGCTTCCCATCGCGATCTTTGTGTTCCTGGGCCAGTACATGAACAAAAAACTGATGAATCAGATGGGCGGAAAAAACGCCATGAGCTTTGGCAAATCCAACGCCAAGGTCTACGTGCCTTCCACGCAGGGCATCCATTTTTCCGACGTGGCGGGCGAAGACGAAGCCAAGGAAAGTTTGCAGGAAATCGTCGACTATCTGCACAACCCCAAAAAGTACACCGAGGCCGGCGCCTCCATGCCCA
>CAWVLE010000182.1:0-3750 GCA_963929805.1 uncultured Eubacteriales bacterium
ACGCGCGCCTCCGAAAGCGTCAGATTTCCGATGCGTCCGCCGTTTAACAGACTGCCCTGCGCGGTTACCCGAAAGGCGACGAGCTGCCCGTGTTGTGAATTTCCGTCGCCCCACCAGGCCGGATTGAGGCGGCCGCGCCGGCCGCCGAAATCGCCCGGGCAGCGCCACACGCCCGCCAGGCGCCCGTTCATCCAACAGCAGATATCGCTTGGCCATTCGTTTCTGTAGCCGGGCGCTTCGGAGCAGGCCTCAAAGGACACCTCCACATAGTCCAGCTGGCCCTGCGCCGGGTCAAACGCGGGGAAGCAATACTCCACATATCCCGTGCGCATCCAGATCAGCTGGGCCTGAAAATGCCGCGGGTGAAAAAAGGCGATGGGGTTGTCGTCCATGCCAAATTCGCCCTCTTTGCCCACCATGCCGCAGGTAGGGCGTATATCCCCTGCGGCGCTGAAGCACCCCACCGGCAATTCGTAGCGTTTTTCCCCGCTGCCCTTGCGCGGCTCGGGCGACAGGTTCAAATGTATTTCGTCCAGCCGGCGGGTACACAGCTTGATCGTGCCGCGCGCGCCTTTTTGGGATTCGCAGTGAATCAGCCCTGCGCGCCTTAAAACTTCCACATTAAGCGCGACCGTGGACACCGGTTCATTCAGCGCGCGGGAGAGTTCGTTCACGCTCATTCCGCCGCCGCCCGCCAGGCGCAAGATGTCCACCCGCAGCCGCGAGGAAAGCGCGTGGGCCACCTGGCAGAGCGAGTCTTTTTGATCTATGCTCATTTCCAGGCGCTTAAAAGACAACGCGGACGGCTCCTTCATGGATAAAGCGCCTCCTGACCGAGCGGCTCGCCCGGATAATACACCCGCATCAGCGTAAGGCCGCAGGCGGGCGCCGTGACGCCCAAATCCAGCCGGTCGCCGCTGCGTATGGCGCGGCCAATGGCGCCCGGTTCGCGCCGGCCCGCGCCCACCTCGATCAGCGTGCCCGCCGCGATGCGGACCATGTTGTACAAAAAGCCGTTGCCCAGCACCCGGAATTCCACCTCGCACCCGCGCCGCGTAACCGAGGTAAAATACATTTCGCGCACGGTGTCGCGCACGATCGAGCCGCTGGCCGCAAAGGCGGCAAAATCGTGCCTGCCGGTCAGGCCGAGCGCTTCCAGGCGCATCTTTTCCTCGTCCAGCGGATAGATCACATGCGCGTGGGTGTTGCGGCCCAGCGCGCTGGCGTGGGCGTGGTTGTGGATCAAATAGCGGTACAGCTTTGCCCGCGCGCCAAAGCGCGCGTGAAAATCCGAGGGCGCGTCCATGGAGGCGCGCACCCGTATATCGGGCGGCAGCATGGTGTTAAGCGCGTAGCTGAATTTTTCGCCCGGGATGCGGCAGGCGGTGTCAAAGTGTACGTTCTGCCCCAGCGCGTGTACGCCCGCGTCGGTACGGCTGGACCCGGTAACCGGTACGTTTTCCCCGGTCAGGCGCAAAAGCGCCTCCTCCAGCGTCTGCTGGATGGAAGGCGCGTTCAGTTGGCGCTGCCAGCCCGAATAGGCGGCGCCGTCGTATTCTACAATCATCCTTATGCGGCGCATAACGTCCTCCATTATATGGGAATGGCGATCGCCAGCGCCACGGCGGCAAACAGGCTCAGCGTCGCCCACAGATCCAGCCGCGTATAGCGCAAAACCTTCAGCCGCGTGCGGTTGGCCCCCCCGCGGTAGCAGCGCGCCTCCATGGCCAGCGCCAATTCGTCCGCCCTGCGAAAGGCGCTCACAAACAGCGGCACCAGCAGCGGCAGCATGGCCTTGGCGCGCGCGATCAGGTTTCCGCTTTCAAAATCGGCGCCGCGCGCGGTCTGCGCCATGATAATCTTGTTGGCCTCCTCCATCAGCGTGGGGATAAACCTGAGCGCTATGGACATCATCATGGCCAGCTCGTGCGCCGGGAAGCCCACCTTGGACAGCGGGCGCATCAGGCTTTCCAGCGCGTCGGTAAGCGATATGGGCGATGTGGTCAGCGTCAAAAGCTGGGTGCCAAACACCAATAGCACCAGCCGCAGGGCCATTTTTACCGCCATCGTCAGTCCCTGATCGGTAATGGTGATAAAGGCCCAGCGAAACACAACCCGCCCGCCCGTGGCAAAAAACACGTTTAGCACAAAAGTTACCGCCACGATAAACAGCACCGGCTTAACGGCGCGCAGCATGATCTTTATTTTTATGCGCGCCAGGCGCGCCGCCAGCGCCGTAAAGGCGAACAGCAGCGCGTATCCCACAAAGCCGCGCACCAGAAACACCGATACGATCATGGCGATGGTCAATAGCACTTTCGCGCGCGGGTCCATGCGGTGAACCGGCGACGTGCCCGGAAAAAATTGGCCCAGCGTAACGCCCTCAAGCATGAAGCCCACCTCCTCCCAGCAGCGCGCACAGCCTGCCGGCCACGTCCTCCACGCGCCACAGGTTGGCCGGTATGTCAAACCCCTTCTCGCGCAACTGCCTGCACAGCTGCGCGCAGTCGGGCAGGCCCAGCCCCATTTCCATTAGCTCGTCCGCGTGGGAGAACACCTCCTCCGGCGTCCCGTCCAGCGCCAGTTTCCCCTTGTTCATAACCAGTATCCGCCCGCACAGCCTGGCCACGTCGTTCATGCTGTGCGACACCATCACCATGGTGCGGTTGCCCTCCCGATGCAGCCGCTGCATGAGCGAGAGCATTTCCTCGCGCCCGCGCGGGTCCAGCCCGGCGGCCGGTTCGTCCAGAATCAGCGTGCCCGGCCGCATGGCGATTACGCCCGCGATGGCCACCCGCCTTTTCTGGCCGCCCGACAGCTCGAAGGGCGATTTTTCCAGCGTCGCGTCGTCCAGCCCTACCAGCCGCGCCGCCTCGCGCACGCGCTCGTCCACCTCGGCCGCTTCCAGGCGCAGGTTGGTCGGGCCAAAGGCGATATCCTTATACACCGTTTCCTCAAACAGCTGGTACTCCGGATACTGAAACACCAGCCCCACGCGCTTTCGTATGGCGCGCAGGTCGGTCTGCTTGTCGCTAAGATCCTGCCCGTCCACATACACGGCGCCCGATGTGGGCTTAAGCAACGCGTTAAGGTGCTGTACCAATGTGGATTTGCCGCTGCCGGTGTGCCCGATCAGCCCCACAAATTCCCCGTCGTTCAGCGTCAGGGTAATGTCGTGCACGGCGGTCGCCTGAAACGGGCTGTCCGGCATGTACACGTGGGAAAGGTTTTTTATCTCAATCGGCACAGTTCCACCACCATTTCGTCCACAGTCAGTATGCCCTCGCCAAGGCCCAACCCGCGCGCGCGCAATACAGCGCCCAGCTCGGCCATTTCGGGCACGTCCAGCCCTAGCGCCTTTACCTCGTCCACGCGCGTAAACACCTCGCGCGGCGCGCCCTCCAGGGCCACGCGTCCCTTTTCCATCACCAGCACCCGGTCCGAAAGCGCGGCCTCCTCCATAAAGTGGGTAATCCACACCACGGTAATGCCTTCCTGCCGGTTGAGTTTTTGCACAATGCGCATCACGTCGCGCCGTCCGCCCGGGTCCAGCATGGCGGTTGCCTCGTCAAAGACGATAATTTCCGGCCTCATGGCCAAAACCCCGGCAATCGCTACGCGCTGCTTCTGTCCACCCGAAAGCATATGGGGCGCGGAGGCGGCAAACGCGCCCATGCCCACCGAGGAAAGCGCCTCGTCCACGCGGCGGCGTATTTCCGCGCTGGGCACGCCGATGTTTTCCAGCCCGAA
>CAWVLE010000183.1:0-5539 GCA_963929805.1 uncultured Eubacteriales bacterium
CAGGCAGACAATTGTCCAGCGCGGTATACTTTACGCCCGGAAGGTAGCTGGGACGCACGCGGCCGTCGCCGCGCGAGGGCGTCCCGCGCAAAAAATCGCCTACCCGCTGCGCGGGCGCGATAAAGCCGCCGCCGCCCGATTCATAGGCCGCGCGCTCCCATTTTTCCTGAAAGCGCAGCCCGCCCAACGGATCGCGCGCGTCAAAATCCTCGATGCGCACGTCTACCAGCAGCGCGCTGTTGGCGTTTCGGCCGTCGCGCGCAAAGGCGCTCATGCCGTTGGTCACCAAAAGCCCCGGCTGGCTGGCCGCAGCGATAACCGATCCGCCCGGACACATGCAGAAGGTGTACACGCCGCGTCCGTTTGGAAGGTGTACGCTCAACTGGTAATCGGCCGCGCCAAGCGCGCTGTGGCCGGACAGCGCGCCGTACTGCGCCCGGTCGATCATGCTTTGCGGGTGCTCGATGCGCGCGCCGATGGAAAAGGGCTTGGGCTGCATGGGCACGCCCGCGCTCAGCAACATTTCGTAGGTGTCGCGCGCGCTGTGCCCAATGGCTAAAATAATGTCCCGCGTGTCCAACTGCGCGATATCGCCGCGCGCGTTCTCAACCTGCGCGCCCACAATCTGGCCGCGCTCGATGAAAAGGCCGCAAAGCCGGTTTTCAAAGCGGACTTCGCCGCCCAGCTCAATAATGCGGTTTCGAATGCTGCGCACCATGGCGGGCAATTTGTCGGTGCCGATATGCGGCTTGGCCTGATATAAAACCTCCTCCGGCGCGCCGTGGCGGCAAAAGACGCGCCGGATTTCGCCGCAGCGCGCGTCGTTTATGCCGCTGTTTAGCTTGCCGTCGGAAAAAGCGCCCGCGCCGCCCTCGCCGAATTGCACGTTGGAGCGCGCGTCCAGCGCGCCCGTATGCCAGAAATGATTCACGTCGCGCGCGCGCTGCTCCACCGGACGGCCCCGCTCGATTACCACCGGGCAAAGCCCGGCCTCGGCCAAGGTAAGCGCCGCCAAAAGCCCGGCCGGGCCCAGCCCAACCACCAGCGGGCGGCGGGGAAGCGGCGCGGCTTTTTTATAAGCGTAGGGCACGGCGCGTATTTGCGCTACCGTCACCGCGCGCGCAAGGCGCTTTTCGTCCACGCGCTTTCCGGGCGCAAGCTCTACCTCCAGCGTCAACACCAGGTGTATATTGTCCTTGCGGCGCGCGTCTATGGCGCGGCGCGCCAGGCGCGCGGATAGAATGGCCTCTATGGGCAGGCCCAGCGTATCCGCCGCCAGGCGCGGCGCCTGATCGGGGGTGAAATCAAGCGGACAGCTGATGTTGGATATGCGCAGCATGAAATTTGCCTCATTTCATCGTTTGTAAAGGGGAAAGATAAATCAGGGCTTTGGCGCTTCGCTTAACCCGGCGGCCATGGCGCGCGCCGCGGTAAGCGCCGAAGCCCAGGCCCATTGCAGGTTAAACCCTCCGCAGTCGCCGTCTACATCCAATACCTCGCCCGCGGCGTACAGCCCGGGACAGATGCGCGAACTCATCGTGTCCGGGTCAAATTCGCGCGTGTCCGCGCCGCCCGCCGTCGCCTGGGCGCTGGAAAACCCCTGCGTTCCGGTAACGGGCAACGTCCAACCGGTAAGCAGCGCCGCCAGGCGATCGATCTGCGCGTCGCTAAGCGCGCCGCCGGGCGTGGAAAGCGGGCTGCATCCGGCCTGTTTAAGCAGCGTCTGGCCCAACCGCTTGTTAACCCATCCGGTCAGAAAGTCTTCCAGCGGCCGCGCCGCAAGCGCCTCTCGCCGCGCGCTAAGCCGTTCGGCCACCTGAGCGGCTTTGCCCGGCAGGATTTGCAGCCGCACTTCCACCGCCTGTTTTTTGCTCAGCGCGCAGGACGCCGCGCGCGAAAGCTGCATTACGGCCGTGCCCGACAATCCGTATTCGGTAAAGAGCACGTCGCCCTGTTCGGCGCGCGCCAGGCGGCCCTGAACCCACGCCGATATGCCGCCTGTATAGCGTATCCCTTTTAACGCGCGGATGGGTTCCGGCGGGGTTTTAAGCTGAACCAGCGCGGGCAGGCAGGGGACAATGCTGTGCCCCAAACTGGCAAGCAGCGCGTAACCGCTGCCGTCTCCGCCCAGATTGGGCGCGGTAAGGCCGCCGCTTGCGATCAACACCCGGCGCGCGCGCACGCTGCGGCCGTCTTTTGCCTCAAGCGAAAAACTGTCCCGCCGCTTTTTTACGCGGCTTACGTGAAAACCGGTAAGCGTCTGCGCGCCCAGCTCCGAGGCGGACAGGCGCAACGCGTCCAATACCGAACCGGCCTGTTCGCTAAAAGGATACACCCGTCCGCCCGGTTCGTAAAGCGGCTCCACGCCCAGCGACTGAAAAAAGGCGATTACCGCGCGCGGCGGATAGGCGCGCATCGCATGCGCCATAAATTCCACACCGCCATGATAGTTTTCGGGCGAGGCCTGCGTGTTGGTCAAATTGCACCGGCCGTTGCCCGTGGCCAGCAGCTTTTTGCCTACCCGGTCCAGCCGCTCCAGTATGACCACTTTAAGCGCGCCCGCGCGCTTTAAGGCGCCGGTTGTGGCGGCCAGCCCGGCCGCGCCGCCGCCCACAATGGCAATATCGTACATGGCTATTGCTCCTGAACATATTCGCAATTTTACGATAAATGTTCTGCCTGCGCGCATACGCGCTTGATCCAATCCGCTTCGCCCATCAGACACAGCCGGTGCAGCGCGCGGCTGAGCGCGGTGTACAGCCGCCGCCGTTCGCCGCCGGTCAATTCGCAATCGGGCCAAACGACCGCCACGGCGTCAAATTCCAGCCCCTTCATCAGGTGATAGCACGAAATGACCACGCCGCCGGCCTCGGGCATCATATCGTCGCCTTCGCCGTTCAGCAGCCAGGCGTGAGGAATTTGCGAAAACAGTTTTTCCGCTTCGGGCAGCGCGCGGGTGACGACGGCGATATGCTTTAGCCCGTCCTGCTTCCATTGCTCAAGCACGCCCAGGAGCGCGTCGATGGAAAAGGTTTGCAGGCGGGGCATGGGGCCGTCGCGGCCCACCGGGGTCGCCGCCTGCGCGCCTTCGCCCAACAACGCGTTGCACAGCATGGTAATCTGACGGGTGGAACGGTAGCAGCGCGTAAGACGGACCACGGGCGCGTCCTTTTGCCCAAAACACGCGCCCCATTCGCTAACGTTTAGCGGCGGCATGCCCGGGCAGGTGCGCTGGTTGGGATCGCCCAACAGCGTCGCGCGCGCGCAGGGGTAATAAAGCCTTAAAAAGCTCAGCGCGCACAGCGGGTAATCCTGCGCCTCGTCTATGAGCAGGTGGCGTATGTTTTTATCGGGCCGCACAAAGCCCAGCTTCAACATGATGTAGGCGATGGCGGGGGCGTCTTCCCACCAGATCAGATTGCTGCGCGCGTTTTCTTCGGCCGCCTGAGCAAGCTCATCCGGCGCGCCGGACAGCGCCTGCGCGTACAGGCTGAGCGGGTCGGCCGACAGCATCTGCCGCACCTGCGCGCGGATGGGGCGCAAATACTGCGAAACCGACACGCGCACCGCCGCCTCCAGGCTCTTTCCGCGGTACTGTTTTTTCAGCCGCTCGCGGTATTTTTCGCTTAGCGACTGTTCCCAGCTTAGCAGGCGGTTGTCCAGCACCGCGCCGATGCGGGTAAGCCTCAGCGCGGGACTGAGCGCGCGAAACTCCGCCTTATACATCTTTTCCAGCTCAGCGGCGCGCGCAAACATGGCCGACGGGGAAGCGACGTTCCAAAATACCGGCCCATCTTCGGCGTACGCCTTGCAAAAATCATCCAGCGCCCGGCAAAAGCTCGCGCCGCTTTTGTAGCGCACGCTTTCGCGCCGCAGTTCGTAGGCCGCTATGCCCAACTGCTCCACCTGCTTAAGGGGCGGTTCGCACTTGCGGCCGATCACCGAGGCGTACAGGCTGTCCAGCACGGGCATTTGGGCGTTTTCCTCGCCCAGGCCGGGCAACACGCCGCCGATGTATTCGCTAAAGGCGCTGCTGGGCGAGAGTACCGCGATGTGATTGGGCTTAATTACATCGCGCTGACGGTACATCAAATAGGCCGCGCGGTGCATGGCTACAGAGGTTTTGCCCGAACCCGCGCCGCCTACCACCGATAATACCGCGGCCTGGTCGTGCCGGATGGCTTGATTCTGCTCGCGCTGGATGGTGGATACGATATTGCGCATGCGGCTGGAGGAATCGCCGCTTAACACGTCCAGCAGCATATCGTCTTCTATACTGAGGTCCGTGTCCACAAAATAACGCAGCTTGCCGTCCTCCATGCGGTACTGGCGCTTTAGCGTCATCTCGCCGGCGATCTCCCCGTCCGGCGCGGTAAAGGCGGCGCGGCCGGGCGTCTGGTCGTAGTAAAGGCTGGCGACCGGCGCGCGCCAGTCATGCACCAGTATTTCGCCGTCCACGTCCTTTAGGCAATATAGCCCGATGACGATCTTCTCGGCCTGCGCCTGCCCGTCCTCGCGAAAATCTACCCGCGCAAAAAAGGGCTCGGCCAGCATGCGCTCATAACGGCGCGCAATGTCGGCCGAAAAGGCCTTGCGCGCCTGATAATGGCTGATTTCATTGGATAGCTGTTCCAGATCCTGCGGGGAAAGCGCCGTGGGTTTAAGACGCAGTTCTTCCCAGGCGTCGCTTAGCATCATGCGTATGGTGCTGTCGTGAAGCTTGGAAAACCCGCGCGACTGGGCGATGACCGCGTAGAGCAGCTGCTGTACGCGCGCGGTATACTCGCGCTCGCGCATAAGTTCGTCTCGATAGTCCATGCGCATCCCTCCCTGAGATGTGATTTACTCATTATAGCACATATCCTTCGCGGATTCAAACGCGCCGCGCGTCCGCTTATTATATGCCGTATGGGTGCGCTTAAACCGTCGCGCGCCCGCAAAAAACGGGTTTGCGGTTTTGGACGCGATGCGCTATAATATGTACGGAAATAATTGGAACGGTTTTGGATATCCGTCCAAAGCGGTTCCCGGCGGGGGAGAGATGACTGGTGCGTGACGGATTTGTTCGCGTGGCGGCCGCTACGTGCGAAATCGCGCTGGCCGACGCCATGAAAAATGTGCCGCGGATTATCGACACAATGCAGCGCGCGGCCCAGGCGGGCGCAAAGCTGTTGGTAATGCCCGAACTGTGCATTACGGGCTATACCGCGTCCGACCTGTTTTTGCAGGGCGTGCTGCGCGATGGCGCAATTGAAGCGCTGGATACGATTGTGCGCGCGAGCGAGGGACTGGACATACTGTGCGTGGTCGGGCTGCCGCTGAGCGTAAGCGGCAGGCTGTATAACTGCGCGTGCGTATTTAAGGACGGCGCCATTTTGGGCGTGGTGCCCAAACGCAATCCGCCCAACTACGGTGAATTTTACGAGCTGCGCCACTTTACCCCGGGCGAAGCGCGCGTGGTGGAAATCGACCTTTTGGGGAAAAAGGCGCCCTTTGGCGGCAATTTGCTGTTTGTGTGCGAAAACATGCCCGAATTTCA
>CAWVLE010000184.1:0-3926 GCA_963929805.1 uncultured Eubacteriales bacterium
TTCACAAAAATATTTATATCGATTGTGCACTACGGTACTAAATTTTAGGGAAAAATAGTTTTTCTGCGATGCGAACGTGTTTAAAACCGTGTACATAAATAAAGTTGAGATTCCCCGCCCCCGCTAACCGAACACGGCTTTAAATTCGGCGGCCCCTATGTAAAAACGTGGCCAGGCGTGGTATACTATTGTGCGTAAAATAGAACGTAGACCAAACGCGGGCCGGGCCCATAGGGGGCGCGGCGGACGCAGGCCACGGAGGGAGGGTTTAATTTGTTTGAGCTACACGCGCCCTACGCGCCGCGGGGCGACCAGGCCGGGGCGATACGCGCGCTTTCGGACGGGCTGAAAGACGGCATACACGACCAGGTGCTGCTGGGCGTAACCGGCTCGGGCAAGACCTTTACCATGGCCAACATTATACGTCAGGCGCAGCGCCCGGCGCTGGTCATCGCGCACAACAAGACGCTGGCCGCACAACTGGCCGGCGAATTTCGCGAATTTTTTCCGCAAAGCGCGGTGGGGTATTTTGTCAGCTATTACGATTACTATCAGCCGGAGGCCTACATCGCCTCCACCGACACCTTTATTGAAAAGGATTCCTCCATCAACGACGAAATAGACCGCATGCGCCACAGCGCCACCGCCTGGCTGGGCGAGCGGCGCGACGTGGTGATCGTGGCCTCGGTCAGCTGCATATACGGTCTGGGCGACCCCAGCGAATACGAGGGGCTGACCCTGTCGCTGCGCGAGGGCATGGCGCTGGAGCGCGACCAGCTGCTGGACGAATTGATCGACCGGCAGTACGTGCGCAACGATTTTGAATTTGAGCGCGGCACCTTCCGCGTGCGCGGCGACGTGGTGGAGATCATCCCTTCGGGCTATCAGGAAAAAGCCGTGCGGCTGGAATTTTTCGGCGACGAGCTGGACCGCATCAGCGAAATTTCCACGGTGACCGGCGCGGTGGAGCGCCATTTAAACCACGTGCTGATACACCCCGCGTCGCACTACGCCACATCGCGCGCCAAGATGGAGCGCAGCATCGCCCAGATCGAGGCCGACCTGGCCGGGCGGCTTGACGAATTTGAGCGGGCCGGGCGGCTGCTGGAGGCCCAGCGGCTTAACCAGCGCACCCGCTACGACATCGAAATGATGCGCGAGATCGGCTATTGCTCGGGCATAGAAAATTACTCGCGCTATTTTGACGGGCGCGCGCCGGGCGAGGCGCCCTTTACGCTGCTGGACTATTTCCCGCGCGATTTTATCGTGTTTATCGACGAATCGCACGTGACCGTGCCCCAGATCCGCGCCATGTACAACGGCGACTACGCGCGCAAAAGTTCGCTGGTGGATTACGGGTTTCGCCTGCCGGCCGCGTTTGACAACCGGCCGCTTAAGTTTAACGAATTTGAGCGCAAGGTGGGCCAGGTGATCTATGTGTCGGCCACGCCCGGGCCCTACGAGCTGGGCCGCGCCGGCAAGGTGGTGGAGCAGATCATCCGCCCCACGGGCCTGGTGGACCCGGAAATCGTGGTGCGGCCGGCCACCGGCCAGGTGGACGACCTGCTGGGCGAGATCCGCGCCGTGACCGGAAAGGGCGCGCGGGTGCTGGTTACCACGCTGACCAAGCGCATGGCCGAAAATTTGACCAGCTACCTGCGCGAAATGGACGTGCGGGTGGAGTATCTGCACTCCGACGTGGAAACGCTGGACCGAATCGCGCTGATCCGGTCGCTGCGGCTGGGCGAATTTGACGTGCTGGTGGGCATCAACCTGCTGCGCGAGGGCCTGGATTTGCCCGAGGTGGCGCTGGTGGCCATACTGGACGCCGACAAGGAGGGCTTTTTGCGCAGCGAGACCAGCCTGATTCAGACGATCGGCCGCGCCGCGCGCAACGTGGACGGCCGCGTGATCATGTACGCCGACCAGCTGACCGACTCCATGCGCCGCGCGATCGGCGAGACCAACCGCCGCCGCGAAATACAGATGGAATACAACCGCGCCAACGGCATCCACCCCGAAAGCGTGCGCGCCGCGGTGCGCGATTTGATGGAGGTAAGCCGCGCGCCCGAGCGCGACGCGGGCGCGGCCATGGACGATACCGAGCGCCGCATGGCCATAGACGCGCTGGAAGAGCAGATGCTGGCGGCCGCGGCCCAGCTGGATTTTGAAAAGGCGGCCCAGCTGCGCGACCGCATGCTGGCGCTGCGCGGCGAAAAGGCCATGGCCACCGCGGAAAAATCGCGCACGGCCAACCGCCGCGCCCGCAGGCGGCGCAAGTAGTTTCCCCCTGAAACCGAGAAATTTTTCCCCCCTCCGGCGCCTGACCGGGCGCCGCGCGGCAAAAGGAGCATACCCGTGAAAAACGAAATTTTCGTCAAAGGCGCCCGCGAGCACAACCTGAAAAATATCGACATTTCGCTTCCGCGCGACAAGCTGATCGTGCTGACCGGGCTTTCGGGCAGCGGAAAAAGCTCGCTGGCCTTTGATACCATTTACGCCGAGGGGCAGCGCCGCTACGTGGAATCGCTCTCCTCCTACGCGCGCCAGTTCCTGGGCCAGATGGATAAGCCCGACGTGGATTACATCGAGGGGCTTTCCCCCGCCATATCCATCGATCAGAAGACCACCAGCCGCAACCCGCGCTCCACTGTGGGCACGGTAACCGAGATACACGATTATCTGCGCCTGTTGTACGCGCGCGCCGGCACGCCCCACTGCCCGGTGTGTGGGCGCGAAATTTCCTGCCAGACGGTGGACCAGATCGTGGACCGCATATGCGCGCTGCCCGAGCGCACGCGCATACAGGTGCTCGCGCCCATCGTGCGCGGGCGCAAGGGCGAACACGCCAAGCTGATGGAGGACATGGCGCGCGAGGGATACGTGCGCATACGCATAGACGGCGAGCTTTACGAGCTGAGCGACACCCCGGTGCTGAACAAAAACAAAAAGCACACGCTGGAGGTGGTGGTGGACCGTCTGATCGTGCGCGACGGCATGTCGCGCCGCCTGGCCGATTCGCTGGAAAACGCCATGCACCTGTCGGGCGGGCTGGTGGTCATCAACGTGCTGG
This sequence comes from uncultured Eubacteriales bacterium, assembly GCA_963929805.1. GTDB lineage: Bacteria > Bacillota > Clostridia > Christensenellales > Aristaeellaceae > CAWVLE01. Next base: position 3,074 of record CAWVLE010000184.1, read on the forward strand.
ACGGCGAGGATTTGACCTTTTCGCAAAACTACGCCTGCCCGGAATGCAACGTTTCGCTTGAGGAGCTTACCCCGCGCATGTTCTCCTTTAACAACCCCTACGGCGCCTGCCCCACCTGCCTTGGGCTGGGCACGCTTACCAAGGTGGACCCGGCGCTGGTGATCCCCGACCCCAGTTTATCGCTTAACCAGGGCGCGATACGGGTAAGCGGGTGGAACTCGGCCGACGAGGGCGGATCAATGGCGCGCATGTATTTAAGCGCGCTGGCCGAGCGTTACGGCTTTTCGCTGGACACGCCGGTTCGCGAGCTGGGCGAGGATGCCGTAAACGCGCTTTTATACGGCACGCGCGGCGAAAAATTGCGGCTGCACTACGAGCGCGAACACGGATCGGGCACCTTCAGCGCGCCCTTTGAGGGCATCGTAACCAACCTGGAGCGCCGCTACCGCGAGACCCAGTCCGACGGCGTAAAGGAGGACCTGGAGGGCTATATGTCCGCCGTGCCCTGCCCGGATTGCCACGGCCAGCGGCTAAAGCGCGAATCGCTGGCGGTCACCGTGGGCGGCAAATCCATCGCCGAGGTAAGCGGCCTGCCCGTGCGCGAGTCGCGCGCCTTTTTCCAAAACCTGCGCCTGTCCGAAAAGCAGCAGCTGATCGCGCGCCAGATTTTAAAGGAGCTGGACAGCCGGCTGGGCTTTCTGGTGGACGTGGGGCTGGACTATTTGACCCTGTCGCGCGGCGCGCTTACGCTGTCGGGCGGCGAGGCGCAGCGCATCCGCCTGGCCACGCAGATCGGCTCCAGCCTGATGGGCGTGCTATACATTTTGGACGAGCCCTCCATCGGGCTGCACCA
>CAWVLE010000185.1:0-7731 GCA_963929805.1 uncultured Eubacteriales bacterium
GCAGCGCAAGGCGCACGAATCCGCCGCGCATGTCGCCGGATTCGATTAAAAAATGGAGGGCTTCGGCCCTCCAAACCACCCGGAAGGTTTTTTGACAGTCTGAGGGCAGGCCATAGCGCCTGCCTTTTATTTTTTTGCCGAAAAAGAAAAATAGCGTCTTTATTTGTCCGCGCGCGGGCAAAATATTTTTGGCCGTTTTCCAAGCCGTGCCGGCCGCGCAAAAAAATACCTGAAAAAACCATGCATGCCGCCGCTTTTATTTCCAAGCATAGCGCCGGCGCCGCGCGGAGAATTTATTCGGGGACGCGGCGAAATGAGGGGAATGGTGACATGAAAGGATTTATGCGTTTTTCTAAAATTCAATTAAAGAAAGCAATTGGATGCGCGCTGGCCGCCGCGGTGATTGCGGCGGGCACATCTCCGCTGGCGCGCGCGCTAAACGACCTGCCCGATTTAATCGTATTGACCGAAGGCTATACCGCGCGTATAGAACTGCCGCCCAGCGTCACGGCGCAAATGAGCGACGCGTACGGCGACAGCGTGTGCGCGCTTTCGGGTATGGACCAGTCGCTGGAAGGAACCGGCGCGCTGGAACTGACCGGAAACGATGTGGGCAGCGCGCGCATGGTGCTCAGCCTGCTGGGGATTAAAATCAAGACGGTCAACGTGGACGTTCAGCCCGAGCGCACGCTGATACCGGGCGGCCAGCTGATCGGCGTCGCCATACACACCGACGGACTTATGGTGGTGGGCGCGTCGGATATCGGAGAAACGCCCAGCCCCGCGCGCATAGCCGGGCTGCGCGCGGGCGACGTGATTATGGCCATTAACGGCCAAAAGGTAGACAGCGCCGCGCAGATGGGCGAGCTGTTTGACGGCGCCGAGGCGGAACTGTCGGTTATGCGGGATGGAAAGGAATGCACCGTGCGCGTGACGCCCATAAAGGACGAGCGCGACGGCGTTTACCGGTTGGGCGCGTGGGTGCGCGACAGCACCGCCGGCGTGGGTACGCTGTCGTTTTATGATCCTCAAACCCACGCCTTTGGCGCGCTGGGCCACGCCATTACCGATGTGGACACGGGCGAAATACTGTCGGTAGGCAGGGGCTATATCTACAACAGCCATTTAATCGACATACTGCGTGGCCAGAGCGGCGAACCGGGCGAATTGCTGGGCGAGTTTTTCGATCAGGAAAGCCAGTTGGGCGAGGTGACCGAGAACTGCGTATTTGGGCTGTACGGCCACAGCGAACAGGGCATTGAAAACGCGCTGTATCCCGAGGGCGTAAAGGTAATGGCGCGCAGCGAGGTGAAGCCCGGCCCGGCCACCCTGCTGACCACAATTGGAGACAAGGGCATCGGCCAGTACGATTGCGAAATTGTAAAGGTGTTTCACCAGGACGCGCCTTCCCAGCGCAGCATGGTGGTGCGGATTACCGACGGCGAATTGTTGGAAGCCACGGGCGGCATCGTGCAGGGCATGAGCGGCTCGCCCATATTGCAGGACGGACGGCTGGTGGGCGCGATTACGCACGTCTACATCGACGACCCCACGCAGGGATACGCCATATTCGCGGAATGGATGCTGGACCAGCTACAAACAGATTAAGGCGATAGCCAGCCAAAAACGTAAATGTTTTGGTACGGCAGGAATTTATATTCCATATGTCGAAAAAGGTTTACGGAAGTGATTGCATGAAAGAGGCGGCGGACCGGCGGGCGCTGGTGGCATGCTCGGACAGCGAGTCGTGCGGCGCTATGGCGCGCATGCTTTTGGAGATGGATCTGGACGCCGTGTACGTGGCCGAAGACGCGATGAAAACGCTGGATCTGTTGCGGCGCGGCGAAGCGGACATATTGCTGTGCGATATGGTGCTTTCCGGCGCGGACGGTTTGTACGTGCTGCGCCGCCTGCGCGAAATGCCGCTAAGCGTCATGCCCGCCGCCGTTATGCTGGTGACCAAAGGGATGGAGCCTTTCGCGCTAAAAGCGCGCGAAGCGGGCGCTTGCGCGTGTCTTTACCGGCCGGTTACGCCGCGTATGCTGAAGGAATGTCTGGATTCGATAACGCCTTACGACCGGATGGAACGGGCCGGGGCCGACCGGCGTACCATAATGGATTGCCTGCGTTCACTGGGCTTTTTGCTTAAGCTGAGCGGCACCGCGTGTTTGGCCGAGTCGATTTATCTGGCGTCTAAGGACGCGCGGTTGCTCAGGTCGTTGACTGGCGCGCTATATCCCATGGCGGCGGACCACCTGGGCGTTCAAAGCGGCCGCATGGAACACGCGATGCGGCGGGCGGTGGAATCGGCCTGGTCGGGCGGAGCGATAAGAATGCAGCACGCGGTTTTTGGAAATACGATAGATGCGCGGCGGGGTAAACCAACCAGCGGAGAGTTGATTGCGCGCGTTGTGGAATTGCTGCGCGTGAAGGAGTTAGAATACAATGAGTATTAAGCGAGTGGCATTAATCATACTGGACGGGCTGGGCGTGGGCGCGCAGCACGATGCCGGAAGGTACGGCGACGCGGGCGCGAATACCTTTGGCCATGTGGCCGCCAGGGCCAATCCCGATTTGCCCAACCTGACCGATTTAGGGCTGTACAACGCGGCCGGATTGCCGGGCGCGATTGACGATCCGCTGGGCTGCTATGGAAAAATGACCGAGGCGGCGGCGGGCAAGGATACCACCACCGGCCATTGGGAGATTGCCGGGCTGACGCTGAAAAAGCCCTTCCCAACCTATCCCAACGGGTTTCCGGAAGAACTGATCCGCGCCTTTGAGGACGAGGTGGGCCTGGGCGTGATCGGCAACAAAGCGGCTTCGGGCACCGAAATTATAGAGGAGCTTGGTTCTGAACACATAAGAACCGGCAAGTTGATCGTATATACTTCGGCCGACAGCGTGTTTCAGATCGCCGCGCATGAGGCCATTATTCCGCCCACCGAGCTGTGGCACATATGCCGCGTCGCGCGCCGCATGCTCACGGGCGAACACGCGGTGGGGCGCGTAATCGCGCGCCCGTTTATCGGCAACCCCGGCGCGTTTGAACGCACGGGCAACCGGCGCGATTTTTCGCTGGATCCGCAGGGGACGACCATGTTGGACGTGCTTAAGCAGGAAGGCTACGATGTGCTGGGCGTGGGCAAAATAGAGGACATATTCAATCACCGCGGCCTGACGCGATCGGTACACCCTAGCGGCAACGAGGCGTGCACGGACGCGCTGATCGAGGAGCTTAAAAAGCCGCGCTGGAAGGGGCTTATGTTTGTAAATCTGGTCGATACCGATATGCTGTACGGCCATCGCAACGACGTGGCCGGTTACGCCGGCGCGCTGGAGGCCTTTGACCGGCGCCTGCCGGAGATCATGCGCCTGTTGGGCGAGGACGGGCTGTTAATCATTACCGGCGACCATGGCTGCGACCCGGCTTTCCCCGGCACCGACCATACGCGCGAACAGGTTCCGATTTTGTGCTGGAGCCTGGCGGCGCAGGAGGGCGTGAATCTGGGCACGCGCGCCACGTTTGCGGATGTGTCGGCTACGGTGTTGGCCGCGCTGGGCGCCAGGGGCAAACTGGACGGCACGTCGTTCTGGGATGAAATCCGCGCGTAAGGCGCGGGGCATGCTTTCTTTAAAAAGACGGGGATAAAGACGGCGCGCCCGGCGGCAGGCCGGCGCGCCGTTTATCATGCGCGCATATGCGCCGTAAAAGCGCGCAGAAGAAACGGGGGAAGAAAAATGTGGGACCAGGAGCAGTATTACCAGATCATTGAGGAGGCGGCGCGCTATATTGAGGCGCGCATGACGGTCCGGCCGCGCGTTGCGCTGGTGCTGGGCTCGGGCTGGGACGGCCTGCTGGACAGCCTGGAACAGTTTGCGCGCATACCCTATGGCGATGTGCCCGGCATGAGCGCATCCAGCGTGCAGGGGCACGCGGGCGAATGGGTAAGCGGCCAATTGAACGGAACGCCGGTAGCCGTGATGAACGGGCGGCTGCACTACTACGAGGGGCACGATATTAAGCGCGTCACCCTGCCGGTGCGCGTTATGAAGCGGCTGGGCGTGGAAAAGCTAATTGTAACCAACGCCGCGGGCGCGATTAACACCGGCTATGCGCCGGGCGATATGATGCTGATCGAGGACCACATAAACCTGACCGGAATCAATCCGTTGACCGGCCCCAACGACGAGCGGCTGGGCGTTCGCTTTCCGGATATGAGCCGGGCCTATGACGAGGCGCTTTTGGGGTTGGCTCGTCAGGTGGCGCAGTGGCAGGGCATCAACGTGCGCCAGGGCGTGTACGCCTTTATGACCGGGCCGTGCTTTGAAACGCCGGCGGAAATACGCGCGTTGCGCGCGCTGGGCGCGGACGCGGTGGGCATGTCCACCGTGCCGGAGGTGACGGCCGCGCGTCATGCGGGCATAGACGTGCTGGGCATAAGCCTTTTGACCAATATGGCGGCGGGCGTGCTGGATCAGCCGCTCAGCCACGCCGAGGTGCTGGAAACCGCCGCGCGCGTAAAGACGCGCTTTAAAGCCTTTATGTACGAACTGGTCGGCAGAATGTAGCTGCAGAAAGGGGCATATTTCGCCCTCCCTGCGGGTAGTCTAAAACAGTAGACAATCCTGAGGGGAGGGCTTTGCTTTGGTCAGGAAAATCGCCGCGCTGATCCTGAGCGCGCTGCTTATCGCCGTTCCGGCCGCCGCGCGGGAGGCGCTTTCAACCAATCCGGTGGAACCGGTGCCGCCCATTGATCTTGCCTGTGAAAGTGCGATACTAATCGAGCCGGAGAGCGGACAGGTCATTTTTGAGAAAGACGCCGACGCGCGCAGGCCCGTGGCCAGCGTAACCAAAATTATGGCCATACTGCTGTGCTGCGAGGCGGTGGAACAGGGCCGCATAAGCCTGGACGATACCGTCGCCATCAGCCGCCAGGCCGAGCAGATGGGCGGATCGCAAGTGCTGCTGGACGTGGGGGAAACCCAGACGGTGCGCGTGCTGCTTAAAAGCATGATTGTGGGCAGCGCCAACGACGCTACCGTGGCCATGGGCGAATTTCTGTTTGGATCGGAACAGCTGATGGTGAAGCGCATGAACGCGCGCGCCGCCGAATTGGGCATGAATGATACCCGCTTTGTCAACAGCACAGGGCTGCCGGCCGAAGGACACTACACCACCGCGCGCGACGTGGCGCGCATGAGCATGGAACTGATTAAACACCCCGTGTATTTTGAATTTTCCACCATTTGGATGGACGAGGTGGATCACGGCGACGGCCGGGTAACCCAATTGACCAATACCAACCGGCTGATACGGCTGTATGAAGGCTGCGACGGGATAAAAACCGGCTCCACGCAGGAGGCGGGTTATTGCATATCGGCCAGCGCCGTGCGGGGCGATATGCGGCTTATCGCCGTGGCGTTAGGCGCAAAAACCGGTAAAGAGCGCTTTTCGATAGCGGGCGACATGCTCGATTACGGCTTTGCCACCTATCGCCGCCTGCGCGTGGCGCAACAGGGCGCGCGCGTGCGCGGCGAAATGCGCGTTACGGGCGGACAGACCGACGCGGTCCCTCTTTATCTGGACGGCGATTTGACCCTGCTGGTTAAAAAGGGAGAAGAAGATCAGATCGAATTGGTGCCCAACCTGCCTGAATCCATTCACGCACCGGTTGAAGCCGGTCAGCAGGTGGGCGAGGTGGAGATAAAAAGAGACGGGCGCACGGTCGGGCGCATCGCGGTAGCCGCGCAAAACAGCGTGGGCCGTCAAACGCTGTTTACCGGCCTGGGCCGCGTGCTGGCGCGCTGGTTCTATCAATAGGCATGAGAAATACAGCCGCTTTTTGGCTTTTGCGCCACTTGCGCCCAGGCCGGTTTGCGTATACAATAATTATGGATATTAATGGACGCAAACCGGAGGGAGCGCTGTGGCGATAAAGCTTTTGCCGGTGTGGCGAGAAGGCGAGCGATTGCTGGCGGCGGTGTCGGGCGGTGCGGATTCGGTTGCGCTGTTGCTGCTGCTGAGCGAGCTGGCCGGTCAGGGGCGCATCGGGCTGTGCGCCGCTCATTTCGAGCACGGCATACGCGGCGGCGAATCGCTGCGCGACCAGGCGTTTGTGCGCGAGTTGTGCGCGCGAGTGGGCGTAAGGCTGTATACCGGCGCGCAGGACGTGCCCGCGCTGGCCCGGCAATGGGGCGTAGGCCTCGAAACGGCCGCGCGGCGGGCGCGCTACGAATTTTTACGCGCGTGCGCGAAAGAGGCGGGCGCGGACGCCATCGCGCTGGCCCACCACGCGGACGACCAGGCTGAAACCATACTCATGCACCTGCTGCGCGGCGGCGGGAACCGGGGCGCGTGCGGCATGCGGCCACGCGAGGGCGGCCTGATACGGCCGCTGCTTAAGACGCGCAAGACGGAAATACTGGCGTATCTGGGCGAACTGGGCCAGCCGTTTTGCGTGGACAGCACCAACCTGGAGCCCGCCTCCGCGCGAAACCGGCTGCGGCTGGAGGCCATGCCTTTATTGGAAAACATCTATCCGGGGGCGGCGATGGCGCTTTGCCGCCACGGCGCGATTGCCGCGCGCGACGAGGATTTCTGGCGCGATAAGTCCAAACGCCTCTTGGATGAAAACGCGCGCGAGACGGATTTTGGATGGATGATGCGCGGCGGGCTTGAACTGCACGACGCGCTGCTATCGCGCGCGTTTGCGCAGATGACCGGCATCGCGGATTTCAAGGCCATGGAGCGGCTGCTTTCGCTATACCGCGCGGGACGCGGCCGAATGGCGCTGCCGGGCGGCGCGACGGCCGAGTGCGCGGGCGGCGGTTTTTTTGTGACGCGCGCGCAGGCGCATCCGCCGGGCGAGGCGGTTTTGCTCGAGGACGGCGCGGCGTTTGGCGCGCTGGGACGCGTGCGCGTAAGGCCGTGCGGGGCGATCCCCATACGCGACGACCCGTGGCGGCAGGCGGTCCGAGCGGAGGCGTTAAAAGGCGCGCGGCTGCGCGCGCGCCGCGCGGGCGACGTGATTTATCCGTTGGGCGCGCCGGGCAAGCGGCTTTTAAGCGATTATCTGACCGACATGAAACTGCCGCGCCCGCTGCGCGACTATGTGCCGCTGGTGGCGGTTGAAAACGAGGCGCTATGGGTGGCGGGCGTGGGCATCAGCCAGCGCCTGGCGCTGCGTTCCGGCGACCAAGCGGTGGAACTTACCTACCTGGGCGAACGGTTTGAACTGGTATGGCCGGGCGACACACAAAAGAGCGGAGGAAGAAATCATGGCAATCCATAAAGACCTTGAGAAAATTCTCATTACCGGCGAGGAGATACAGCGCAGGGTGCGTGAATTGGGCCAGCAGATTACCCGGGATTTCCAGGGCGAGGAAGTTCTGCTGGTCGGCATACTAAAAGGCGCGGTGATCTTTTTTGCCGACCTGGCCAGGCAGATAGATTTGCCGGTAAAGATGGATTTTATGGCCATCTCCAGCTATGGCAGCGCCACCAAATCCACCGGCGTTGTGCGCATATTAAAAGACCTGGACCGGGATATTACCGGCCAGAATGTGATCATCGTGGAGGACATTGTAGACAGCGGCATGTCGCTTTCCTTCCTGAAGGAAAACCTGCTCTCGCGCGGCGCAAAGACGCTTAAAATCTGCGTGCTTTTGGACAAGCCCGAACGCCGCCGCATCGATATCGACGTGGATTACCGGGGCTTTGTCGTGCCG
>CAWVLE010000186.1:0-5400 GCA_963929805.1 uncultured Eubacteriales bacterium
GCAGCGCAAGGCGCACGAATCCGCCGCGCATGTCGCCGGATTCGATTAAAAAATGGAGGGCTTCGGCCCTCCAAACCACCCGGAAGGATTTTTTGACAATCTGCCCGCTCCTGCGCGTTTAAGCGAACGGAGCGGGCTTTTCTTTCCATATTTACATGATGGCGGGCGCGCCTATTCGCCCAATATGTTTCTGCGCGTCTTCCACCGGCCGGACAGATAATACGCCCCGCCCACAAAAAACGGGATAAAGCTGGACAGCGCGTTTCCGTACCAGAACCCGTAAACGCCCATGCCGCACGTCAGCCCCAGAAACAGCGCAAACCCGATGCGCATAAACACGCCGTCCAGCAGCGCCACCGCCAGATTCAGCTTGGAGTTGCCCGACCCGTTAATCAGCGAAAACATGGGCGGGCGCAACACACAGCTGGCGTATTGCAGCACGGCCACCGGTATATAGCTAAGCGCCATGGCCAGCACGGGCGGATCGTCGGTAAACAGCCCGAATACCGCCTGTGGAAACAGCACGGTGGGCACGGCCAGCAAAAGGGCGATTATGCCGTCCACAACGAACGATGTGGCGATTACGCGGGGCACGCGATGGTACTTTTCCGCACCGATGTTCTGGGCGATCATGGATCCGCCCGCTGTGGAAAAGGCGCTGGAAAACGTGTTGGTTACGGTATCGAGTTTGTTGCCTATGCCCGATACGGCGGAAGCCACCACGCCGTAGGAATTGACGTAGCTGCTTACGAACAACTTGGAAAAGGTAATCGCCGCCGACTGAACCATCATGGGGATGCCCAGCCTGATCAGCGGGCGCAGCACCTGGGCGCTGATGCGAAAGCTTGCCGGTTTAAAGTCAAAGCCCAGACGCTGCCTGTCCCGGTACAGTATCGCCAAAGCGCAGATAAAGCTGATCGCCTGGCCGATAACCGTGGCCAGCGCCGCGCCGAACGTGGACATGCCCAGCCCCGCCACAAACAATAGATCCAGTACCAGGTTAACCACCGAGGCGATGGCGATAAACAGAAAGGGGCGTCTGGAATCGCCCATGCCGCGCAGTATGGCGCTGACCAGGTTATAGCCGTATATGAACACCAGCCCTATTATGCACACCTTTACATAATCCCGGGCGTAATTTAGCGCCTCCGGGGGCGTATTGATCCAGGCGAGCATCTGTTCGCGCAGCGCGAGACACATAGCCGTCATGCACAGCGCGCACAAAAACAGAAAACTGAACAGCGTGCCGATCAGCTTTTTAACCAACTCGCGCCTGCCCGCGCCGATATACTGGGATATGATAATCTGCCCCGCGTTGGATATGCCCATGGCCACAAAGGTGAGCATCATCAAAATTTCGCCGCCGATGGCCACGGCGGATAGCGCTTCGCTGCCCACAAAGCGGCCCACAATCACCATGTCCACCATGTTGTATATCGTCTGCAAAAGCCCGCTGAGCACCAGCGGCGTGGCAAAGCTGATTAATTGCCTGGGCACGCTGCCCTCGGTCAAATCCCGGATCAACGTAGCGCCCTTTGGATTGCGCATCGCCTTTTCCCTCTTTCCGTTGCGGTTTAGCTTTTGTGCGGCGCGGCTCTCACTGCGCCCCGGACCCGGCCTTGTACGCGGCGATCCGCTCGGCCAGGTCGTTTAAATAGCACCAGCGTTCGGTCAATTCGTCCAGGTTGCGGTTCAGCTCCTCCTTGCGCGCCATAAGCGCCTCAAGCTTTTGATAGTCGCTGCTGGCCGCCTCGATCTCGCCCTCCAGTTGGGCCAGGGAGCGTTCCACGGCGGCGATATCGGCGTCTATGGTCTGGTATTCGCGCTGCTCCTTAAAGGAAAAGCGCGGTTCGCGCACGCGTTCCGGGCGCTGAGCGCTCGCGCGCTCCTTTTGCGCGGCGGGCGGCTGCGCCTGTTCGGGCGCGCGCTTGGCCAGGTAATCGGTATAGTTACCGGAAAACATGCGCACGCGGCCGCCCTCGCCCACCTCGAAAATGGAGGAGGCCAGCTTATCTAGGAAATACCGGTCGTGCGAAACCGCGATAACCGCGCCCGGGAAGGAAATAAGGTAGTCCTCCAGCACGGTCAGCGTGGCGATGTCCAAATCGTTTGTGGGCTCGTCCAGCAGCAGTATGTTGGGCGCGCTCATGAGAATGCCCAAAAGTTGCAGCCTGCGCCGCCCGCCGCCCGACAGGCGGCTGATGGGGGCGTACTGCTCGTCGGCCGAGAACAAAAAACGCTCCAGCATCTGCGCGGCGGTAAACACGCCCTCGTCCGTGCGCACCGAGCTTGCAATCTGGCAGATATAGTCGTACGGGCGCAGCGCCGGGTCCAATTCCCGGCCCTCCTGGGTAAAATAGCCCACGCGCACGGTCTCGCCGCGCCGCACGCTGCCGCCGTCCGGCGCGATCTCGCCCGCGATCATGCCCAACAGCGTGGTCTTGCCCGCGCCGTTTTTGCCCACCACGCCGATCCGGTCGTCGCGCAGCACGGTATAGGAAAAGGGCGCGATCACGGCGCGGCCGCCGTAGGCCTTGGCCGCGTCCTCGATTTCGATGGTCTTGTTGCCCAGGCGGCTGGACGGCCCGCTGATGGCGATTTCGCGCTCGTCCTGCGGCGGCTTTTCGGCCTTAAGCGCCTCGTAGCGCGCGATGCGATCCACGCTTTTGGTGGAACGCGCGCGCGCGCCGCGCATGATCCACTGGCTTTCCCTTTTCAGCAGCGCCTGGCGTTTACGCTCGGACGCTTCGGCCATTTCCACGCGCTGGGATTTCAACTCCAGGTACTTTGAGTAATTGGCCTCGTAAAAATACAGTTTTGCCTGCGAAAGCTCCACAATGCGGCGGCACACCCGCTCCAGAAAATACCGATCGTGCGTCACGGTCAAAAGCGCGCCGGTGTAGCGGATCAGCCAGTCCTCCAGCCACGCGGACATTTCCGCGTCCAGGTGGTTGGTCGGCTCGTCCAAGATAAGCAGCTCCGCCGGTTTGAGCAGCGTCGCGGCCAACGCCACCCGCTTGCGCTGCCCGCCCGACAACGCGCCCATCTTTTGCGAAAAATCGGTAATCCCCAGGCGGGTCAGCATGCGCCGGGCCTCGTATTCGTCTATCGGGCGGCCGGATGTGCGGTCGTATTCCATAACCTGCTTTAGCACGGTGGCATCGTCGCGCAACGCGCTGTCCTGGCCCAGATAGGAGATCAATGCGCCCTGTTTAAGCGCGATTTCCCCCGCGTCCGCGTATTCCCGCCCGGCCAAAATTTTAAGCAGCGTGGACTTGCCCGCGCCGTTCGCGCCGATGAGGCCCAGCTTGGCCCCCTCCTCTACGCACAGCGATACGCCGTCCAGCAACTGCCTGCCCCCGTAATTTTTGGATATCTTTTCCGCCGTAAGCAGCATCGCGCGTCCTCCCCCGCCTCCGGCGCGCTTTGCGCGCCGGTCAATGCCCCATCCGCAGGGAAACAGGCCGCCCACCGGCCCGCACGCATATTCCCCTGCGCTCTTTTCATTATAGCAAGTCCGGCGCGCGGGCCGCAACGCGCGGATTTTAAGAAAGTATGCGTAAGCCGGTCTTACGCATGTGGCCCGGCTATAGCGGACGGCAAGCGTCCGACGCGGAATTTGGCCTTCGTTGACACGCATGGCCGGAAACGTTATAATATTGTTTAATTTAAACACGCGCCGCGCTATTCCAGCGCCGGGCGGCGTTTCCTGGCGTCCATAAGCCTTTATTGCAAGGGAAACGCATAAAGAGGACGGTGTATGAATGGCTGTGAAAAGCGTCACGCCCGGCAAGGCAAAAGCGGCGCGTGAAACGCAATCTGGCGCGCCGGCTACCGCCAATGCCATCATAGACGATATCGTTAAGCCGCTGTTTGAGGACAAGTCGCTGTACGGCTATGCCGCTATTGACGAGCGGCTTAAGCTTTTAACCGGCTTTAGCTGCGCGCTGGTCACGCTGATGCCGTTTCCCGACATGGAAAAGATGTACAGCCCTCACGAATTTTATCAGATGAGCGAGGCGTTGGGCGCGGCGCACGCCCTGAAGATGACCGAAATTAAGCGGCGGTTGGAGGCGCGCGGCATAAAGTACGCCCCGCCCCCGGCCGCGCCCGCGGACGACGGCGCGTACCGGGCGGAATTTTCGTATAAATGGGCCGCCGTACGCGCCGCTTTGGGCTTTATCGGTAAAAACGACGTGTTTGTACATTATAAGTATGGACAGCGCGTCAGAATATCCTGTTTGCTGTTGCGCGCGGACGTCGTAACGTTTGACGGCGATATAAAAAGCGAGTGCCCGGCGGATTGCCGGCTGTGCGTAGACGCGTGCCCGCACGCCTGCCTGACGGGCAGGCAGTGGCATGCGCAGATCATGCGCGAAGAGCTTATAAATTACAAAAGTTGCGCCGCCTGGAGCCGTCACAGCGGTCCGGGAAAAAGATATCTGTGTTGCCACTGTATGATGGCCTGCCCGTGGCCCCGATTCGGATGGCAGATGGGCAACGCCGCAAAAACCGGCGCGCAAGGAGGTATCCCATGATCTATACCGAACGTCATCACGCGTACCTGAGCGCCACGTACTACCGCCTGCTGCGCGACAGCGGCCTGTCCCGCTGGGCGGAGGCGTTTCGCATGGCGACGCAGCTGTACGCCCAACAGCGCGGCAGCCGCATGGCGCAGCGCGCTTTGCGCGACGGACAGCCGCTGGATTTTGCCACCTATCGCGCGTACGGCGAGTGGCGCGCCAGCGACGCCTCTATGCTGGGCGTGGCCACGCGCGTACAGGCCGAGCCCGACGGCCCCGATCTGCGCTCAGTTATCTACAACTGCGCCTGGTGCGCGCAGTATGTCCAGATGGGGCTGGAAGAAGGCGGCGCGGCCTACTGCGACGACCTGGACCGCTCGATCGCGCGCGGATTTAATCCCGACCTGCGATACGAAGTCGAACAGACCCAGTACCGCGGCCGGGCGTGCTGCGTACACCGCCAGCGCGACGCGCATCTGGACCGCCGCGTAAACCCGCCCGAGGACGGCGTAAAGCCGTTTGAATATCACTGCGCGCACCTGTACCATTCGTATTTGCGCACGCTCCGCGCGATATATGGCGCGGCGGGCGAAGCGCTGGGCGAACGCGCGCTGGAGGCGTTTGCGCGGCAGTATGGCCGTCAAGCGGCCGATGAACTGCTTAAATACCGGGATACGGACTTTGACCATATCGGCTGACGCGGTTTGGACGTATCCGCGCCGCGTATGCTTTCCATGCCAGTTAAGCCGGGGCGGCCGTTTTGCGGCCGCCCCGCAGACTGTCAAAAAAACCTTCCGGGTGGTTTGGAGGGCCGAAGCCCTCCAAGTTCTAATCGAATCCGGCGACATGCGCGGCGGATTCGTGCGCCTTGCGCAGC
>CAWVLE010000187.1:0-11560 GCA_963929805.1 uncultured Eubacteriales bacterium
CAGGTCAAGCGCAACCATGGAGCACCTGGCATCGACGGGATGACCGTAGAACAGGCCTTGCCGTGGTTGCAGGAACACAGAGCGGAATTGCTTCAAAGCATCCGGGAGGGGAAATACACCCCATCCCCGGTGCGGCGAAAAGAAATCCCCAAACCAGATGGAGGTGTGCGCAAGCTGGGTATCCCAACGGTGGTAGACCGTATCATCCAGCAGGCCATCGCCCAACAGCTACAGCCAATCTATGAACCGCTGTTCTCGGATGCAAGCTACGGATACCGCCCGAGAAGAAGCGGACAGCAGGCGGTGCGCCAAGTGAAGAAATACGCAGAACAGGGCTACACCTATGCCGTAGAAGTGGACCTGTCCAAGTATTTCGACACACTGAACCACGAACTGCTCATGGAACTGCTGCGGGAACAAATCCACGACAAACGGGTGACGGGGCTGATTAAGAGGTACCTGAAAGCCGGGGTCATGGAGAACGGTGTCATAACCAGAACAAGAGAAGGTTCTCCACAGGGAGGCCCCCTATCTCCGCTATTAGCAAACATCTATCTGAACAAGTTTGACCAGGAGATGGTCAAACGTAGCGTGAAGGTGGTTCGCTATGCGGATGACATCGTGGTGGTGACTAAAAGCAAACGGGCAGCGGAGCATATGCTGGAATCCTGCCGAAAGTTCCTGGAAGGGAAACTGAAACTGACCATGAATCTGCAAAAGAGCAAGGTGGTTTCTCTATTTTCCCACCGAAACTTCAAGTTCCTGGGCTGCTGTCTTGGGAAGAACGGACGAGGAATCTATATTCGAGTTCACAGAAATTCCCTACAGAAAGCAAAACAGAAGCTAAGAGAACTGACCAGCAGGAGCCAAGGCAGAAACGTGCGCATGGTGATGGCAAAGGTGAAGGAGTTCATCCGAGGATGGATTGGGTACTTTTACATCGCTGATATGAAGCGCAACCTGCAACGCTGGAATGAATGGCTGCGGCGCAGAATTCGCATGTACATCTGGAAACAATGGAAGAAGCCGAAAACCAGGGTGCAAAACCTGAAGAGGTTAGGCATCCCGGCGTGGCAGGCTTACCAGTGGGGGAATACCCGCCTGGGCTACTGGAGAGTAGCCGGAAGCGCAATCCTCTGCCGTGCCATTACCAACGAAAAGCTCGCACTGGCCGGATATGATGATCTCCCGGCCCAGTACGAGCAAATTCGGAAACTGCACTTATGCGATTGAACCGCCGTGTACCGAACGGTATGCACGGTGGTGTGAGAGGACGGCTACTCAATTAATGGGTAGCCTCCTACTCGATTACAGTTACGGGGATGCGGCTTATCGCGCCGGCCTGATAAACCGACAGCGCCATAAGCGCCACCACCGCCATGAGCGTCAGCGCGATCAGGATAATCGGGCCCGAGCGCACGCACAGCGCGTATATCAACAGCGCCAACAGCAGCGCGAATAGTACCGCCAGCGCCAACAGGCTATAAAACATGGTTTCCTCCTTACCGGGCCGGGTCGCCAAATTCCACCAGCGACACCGCCTGTTCCAACGTGGGATAAAAGCCGCCTTCAAACGCGCTAAACAGCGTGCCCGCAGCCAGCGCCAGCTGCGCGCCGTCGCCGCCGTCCAGCCCCATGGCCAGCGCCGCGCCCAGCGCGCCCGCGCATACGCCCGCGTGCGCGGGCCATATGCGCCCGTTTACCGGCATGGGCGGGCGCACCCTGCGCCCGGCGCGCGTGTACACCAACGCGCAGCCGTCCGCGCGCGGGTTGACGACCATGCCCGCGCCCATGCGCGTCAGCTGATCTGCGGCCGCGAAGGCCTGATCCACCGAACCGGCCTGCACGCCCGCGGCCGCGGCCAATTGCGCGCCGTCGCACGCCACATAGCCGGTTAGAAACAATAGCGCCCGGTTAAGCGCCACCGGCCTGGCCGGGTGGAGCACCACGGCGCAATTTACGCGCCTGAGCAGCGCGGCCGCGTGGTTTATCGCCTCCACCGGCGCGTCCAAATTGAGCGTGCAGCCGCGCGCGCGTAAGCAGGCCCTCGTGCCGGGTGATCGCGTCGCAATCCACGCGCGCCTGTTCGCCCAGCGCTATGGCGCTTACGTCCGCCCCGGCCTCCTTAAGCGCCTTAACGCGCCCGCGCATGGCGGGCGTATCCGGCCCGGCCGCCAGTATGCCCGCGCTTACGCCCATGGCCGTAGCCTGCATGGCCTGATCAAAGGCGGGCCCTTCCAGCGCGCCTATGGCCACAA
Organism: uncultured Eubacteriales bacterium; assembly: GCA_963929805.1. Classification (GTDB taxonomy): domain Bacteria; phylum Bacillota; class Clostridia; order Christensenellales; family Aristaeellaceae; genus CAWVLE01. The sequence goes on from CAWVLE010000187.1 coordinate 2,259, forward strand.
AATCCATTTATACCGCTCCCTTCGGACGCAAAACTTTAGTCCAGCGTTACCTCGCCGGTGTAGGCGAGCCGGGCCGGGCCGCGCATGTATACGTGCCCGTCGCTTTCCCAGCTGATCTCCAGCGCGCCGCCCGGCAGGTTGACCCGCGCGCTTTTGCCGCACAACCCGCGGTGCGCGGCCGCCACCAGCGTGGCGCACGCGCCCGTGCCGCAGGCCAGCGTCGCGCCCGAGCCGCGCTCCCACACCCGCACGTCCAGCTCGCTCTCGCCCCGCGGCGCGCAAAATTCTATGTTGCAACGCGCGGGGAACAGCGCGCATTTTTCCAGCGCGGGCCCGGCCTCAAAAAACAGCCCGTCATCGGGCAAGGCCCGGTCAAAGCACACCGCGTGCGGGTTGCCCATATCCACCTCGGTCAGCGTAAATTCGCGCCCCGCGGCCCGGGCGGTTAATCCGTCGCGCGTCACGCGCGGCGCGCCCATATCGGCGCGCGCCCCCACCGCCACGCCCGACTCTATAATCATTTCCAGGCGCTTTATGCCCGAAAGCGTATCGACGGTAAGCGCGCCTTTGCGGCGCAGCCCCGAATCGTACAGGTATTTGCCCACGCAGCGCAGCGCGTTGCCGCACATTTCGGCCTCGCTGCCGTCCGCGTTGAATATGCGCATGCGCGCGTCCGCGCGCGCGCTGGGCTCGATCAGGACCAGCCCGTCGCCCCCCACCGAAAAATGGCGCCGCGACAGCGCCGCCGCGGCCGCCGCCGGGTCGCGCGGCGCCTTTTCTCGAAAACAGTCCACATAGATATAGTCGTTGCCCAGGCCGTGCATTTTAATAAAGCGCATTTAAACAACCCCCGAAAAAGGCTTTGCTACATTATATCACGCTTTGGGCGCAAAACCAACCCCGCCGGCCGCGCGAAAAGCCGCGCGAAAAAAAGGGGCCGTTGCTCAACCCTGGTTTCGCAACAGCCCCCGAGCGCGCGGGTTATTTCTTTTTTTCGGCCTCGCAATAGGCGCAGCGGTAAACGCGCTTTTCCGGGTCGGCCAGTTTAAACACGTGGTCGATTTCCTGCTCTATGGAAGTGATGCAGCGCGGGTTTTTGCAGTGGATGATGTTGACCAGCTGTTTTGGCAGCTCCAGCTGTGCCTTTTCCACCAGCTTGCCGTCGCGAATGATGTTGACGGTGATATCCGGATCGATATAGCCCAGTATATCCAGGTTGACCGGGATGTCGGCGTCGATCTTGATGATGTCCTTTTTGCCCATTTTGGTGGATTTGGCGTTTTTGATGATGGCCACCGGGCAGTCGAGCTGGTCCAGGTGCAGATAGCGGTATATTTCCATGGCGCGGCCCGCCTTGATGTGGTCCAGCACGATGCCCGATTGGATGCTGTCGATATTCATTTACCTTTCCTCCATCAGCTTAAGAATCAGCGCCATGCGCATGTATTTGCCGTTTAGCACCTGTTTGAAATAGCAGGCGCGCGGATCGGCGTCCACCTTGCGCGAAATTTCGTTTACGCGCGGCAGCGGATGCATCACGATCAGGTCGTCGCGGGCGATTTTCAGCTTGTCCGGGGTCAATATGTAGCTGTCCTTCAAGCGCGCGTAATCGGCCTCGCTGATAAAGCGCTCCTTCTGCACGCGGGTCATGTACAGTATGTCCAGCTCGGCCATGGCCTCTTCCAGCGATTCCTGTTCGCGCCAGGCAAAGCCCTTTTCGTCCAGCATGCGCTTTAAGTAGTCCGGCACGGTCAGCTCGGGCGGGGAGATCAGCACAAAGTTCACGTTTTTATAGCGCGAAAGCGCGTTAATCAGCGAATGCACGGTGCGGCCAAACTTCAGGTCGCCGCACATGCCGATGGTAAAGTCGCTCAGCCGCCCCTTTTCGCGCCGGATGGTGATCAGGTCGGTCAGCGTCTGGGTGGGGTGGTTATGCCCGCCGTCGCCCGCGTTGATGATGGGCACCGTGCTTACCTGCGCGGCGGCCATGGGCGCGCCCTCCTTGGGATGGCGCATGGCGATGATATCCGCGTAGCAGCCCACGGTGCGCACGGTGTCGCTTACGCTTTCGCCCTTGGCGGCCGAACTGGAATCGGCGCTGGAAAAGCCCAGCACGCTGCCGCCCAGCTCCAGCATGGCGGCCTCAAAGCTCAGCCGCGTGCGGGTAGAGGGCTCGAAAAACAGCGTGGCCAGTTTTTTCCCGCGCATCGCCTGGGCGTATTTTTCGCCGTGGGCGATGATGTCGTCGGCCAGATCCATCAGCGCGTCGATTTCCCCGACGCTGAAATCGGTAATATCCAGCAAATGTCGCATGGCGTTTAGACTCCTTTATTGATCGGCTTTATATTTTGTATTTTGTGTGGCTCAGTTCATCCAGCTTTCGTCCTGCGGGTTGTCGCGGAAAGCGATCAGCCGCGCGGCGTCGCTCTGGGGAATATAGCCCTCTTCCACGGCCACCTTGACCAGCACGTCAAAGTTGGACAGGCTTACGTTTTTAAGCTGGGCCTGCTCAAGGCGCTTGAGCCCTTTTTCCATGCCGTAGGTAAATATGCTGGCCACGCCCAGCACCTGCGCGCCCTCCTCGCGCAGCGCCTGCGCCACCTCGATCACGCTGCCGCCGGTGGAGATCAAATCCTCGATGACGACCACCTTCGCGCCCGGATCCAGCCGGCCCTCGATGCGGTTGCCGCGGCCGTGGTCCTTGTTGCCCGAGCGCACGTAGCCCATGGGCAGGCCCATGATGTGGGCGGTGATGGCGGCGTGGGCGATGCCGGCGGTGCTGGTGCCCATCAGCGCCTGGCAGTCGGGATAGTGCTCGCGCACCAGCGCGGCCAGGCCGTTTTCCACGTGGGCGCGCACTTCCACGTCGCTCAGCGTCAGCCGGTTGTCGCAGTAGATGGGGCTTTTGATGCCGCTGGCCCAGGTAAAGGGCTGCTGGGGGCGCAGAAATACCGCGCGGATTTTAAGCAGGTCGCGGGCGATTTGCTTTTGCATGGCGTATCCCTCCTGAATTTTATCCGATAAATTCGCTTACGCAGCGGCGGTAGGCCGCCACCGGGTCGGGCGCGGCGGTGATGGGCCGGCCCACCACGATCATATCGCTGCCGCCCAGGCGCGCCTTTTCCGGGGTGGTCACGCGCGCCTGATCGCCCGCGTCGCCGCCGGCAAAGCGCACGCCGGGCGTTACGGTCATAAAGTCCGCGCCGCAGGCGCGCTTGACCAGCGCGGCCTCCAGCGGCGAGCACACCACGCCGTCCAGCCCGGCCTCGCGCGCGTTGCGCGCGTAGTGGGCCACGGCCGTAGCCATATCGGCGTCGATCAAAAGCTCGCGGCGCATGCGCTCCTCGGTGGTGGAGGTCAGCTGGGTAACCGCCAGCAGCCTGGTGGGTCGGGCGCCGTCGGGCCGGGTCAGCCCTTCCAGCGCGGCGCGCATCATGTCGATGGTGCCGGCCGCGTGCAGGTTGGTCATATCCACGCCCAGCTCGCTCAGCACGCGCATGGCCTTTTTAACGGTGTTGGGAATATCGTGCAGCTTCAAATCCAGAAATACGGCGTGGCCGCGCGCCTTGACATCGCGCACCACCTGCGGGCCCTCGGCGTAGTACAGCTCCATGCCGATTTTCACGTAGGGCTTTTCATCGGTAAACATGGATAAAAATTCCATGGTCTGTTTTGCGCTGGAAAAATCCAGCGCGACGATTACCTCGCGTTTCACGCGTGCGCACCTCCCACAATATCCGAAAGTTTCTCTATGCCGTATTTTTCGCACTCGGCCGGAAGCGAGCGAATAATGCGCTCGCAGGCCCAGGGATCCACCAGGTTCTGCGCGCCCACCTCTACGGCGCTCGCGCCGGCGAGCATCATCTCGATCACATCCGCGGCGCTTGTGATGCCGCCCATGCCGATGATGGGGATGGAAACCCGCTTATACACCTGGTACACCATGCGCACCGCCACCGGGAATATGGCCGGGCCGGACAGCCCGCCCGTGCCGTTGGCCAGCACCGGACGCCGCCGCCTGAGGTCTATGCGCATGCCCAGCAGCGTGTTAATCAGGCTCAGCCCGTCGGCCCCGGCCGCCTGGCACGCCTCGGCGATGGCGGCGATGTCGGTCACGTTGGGGCTCAGCTTTACGTATACCGGCTTGCGCACCGCGGCCTTTACCTCGCGCGTTACCAGCGCGGCCATATCGCAGCTGGTGCCAAAGCTCATGCCGCCGCCGTGTACGTTGGGGCAGGAGATGTTGATCTCCAGTATGTCCACCTGGTCCTGCGCGTCCAGCAGCGCGGCGCACTTTACGTATTCGTCCACCGAAAAGCCCGACACGTTGGCCAGCACCCGCCCGGCGTAGTATTCGCGCATGCGGGGCAGTTCGCATTCGATCACGTGCCTGACGCCCGGGTTTTGCAGCCCCACCGCGTTAAGCAGCCCGCCCTCGCACTCGGCGATGCGGGGCGTGGGGTTGCCAAAGCGCGCGTTCAACGTGGTGCCCTTAAACGAAAGCGCGCCCAGTATGTTAATGTCGTAAAAGCGCGACATTTCCTCGCCAAAGCCAAATGTGCCGCTGGCCGCGATCACCGGGTTTTGAAGGCAAAGCGCGCCCAGGCGCGCGCGGATATCTACCATATGATTTCCTCCTTCAAAAGCACCGGCCCGTCCTTGCAGATGCGCTTGGCGCCGTATTTGGTCTGGCAGCTGCAGCCCATGCACACGCCAAAGCCGCAGCCCATGCGCTCCTCAAAGCTGAGCTGGCCGGGCGCGGGGCTCTTTTGCGCCACGGCGCGCAGCATGGGTTCGGGCCCGCAGGCGAAGAAATAGTCGTGCGGCAGGTCCATCGCGGCGGTGACAAAGCCGCGCGCGCCCATGGAGCCGTCCGCCGTGGTTACCGTCACATCCGCGCCCAGCGCGCGGAAACCGTCAAGCAGTATGGCCTCCCGCGCGCTGTTAAAGCCCAGTATCACCCGGGGCGAAAGCCCCTTTTCGACCAGCGCGCGGCACAGCCCCAGCATGGGCGGCGCGCCCACGCCGCCGCCGATTACCAGGGGCGCGCGAAAGGGGGCCGATACGTCGAACCCGTTGCCCAGCGGGCAAAGCAGATCCAGCCCCGCGCCGGGCGTAAGCGCGGCCATTTTTTCGGTGCCGCGCCCCACCACCTTGTACACCAGCGTCATGCCCTCGCCGTCCCAGTCGCAAATCGAAATCGGCCGGCGCAGGTACAGCCCGTCCAGCGCGATATTGACAAACTGGCCGGGCGCGCGTATGGCGCGGGTATCGCCCGACAGGCGCATGCGCCACACGCCGGGCGCGATGGGGGTATTTTCACACAGCGTATAAATCATCAAATCCCTCCGGCAATCTTTCTTTGTCCAGCCAGGCCGCGCGGCCCTCCACCAGCGTCATCACACAGCGTCCGCTCGCCCGCATGTTTTCAAATGGGGTGGCCCTTCCCATGGAGGCGAAGCTTTTCGGGTCTATGGTAAATTCCTCTTCCAGGTCCATCGCGCACAGGTCGGCCGGCGCGCCTTCCTCCAGCGCGCGCGGCAGGCCGAACCGCGCGCGCGGCGCGTCGCTTAAAAGCGCGACCAGCCGCTCAAGCGAGATAATCGCGGGCCTGACCAGATAATGGTTAAGCGTGCAAAACGCGGTTTCCAACCCCACCACGCCCATCAGGCTGTCAAGCCCGCGCGATTTTTCCTGCGCCGAGTGGGGCGCGTGGTCGGTGGCGATCATGTCTATTACGCCGTCGCGCACGCCCCGCAACAGCGCTTCGCGGTCGGCCGCGCTGCGCAGCGGCGGGTTCATCTTAAACCGGCCCTCGTTTTTTACCTGCTCGTCGGTCAATATCAGATAGTGCGGCGCGGTTTCGCATGTCACGTCCACGCCCTCGGCCTTGGCCCGGCGGATTATGTCCACGCTTTGCGCGGTGGACACGTGGCACACGTGGTAGCGGCAGCCGGTTTCGCGCGACAGGCGCACGTCGCGCGCGATTTGCGCCCATTCGCTTTGGTTGGGTATGCCGGCCACGCCGAAGCGGCGGCTGGCCACGCCCAGGTTGACCGCCCCGCCCGGCGGGATGAGTGCGTTATCCTCGCAGTGCGCGCAGATGATCGAGCCGGCCGCCCTGGCCCGCTCCATGGCCCGCCGCATCACCGATTCATCCTGCACGCCGCGCCCGTCGTCCGAAAAACCGGCGCACAGCGGCGCCAGCGCGGCCATGTCGCTTAGCCGCGTTCCCTGCTCGCCCACGGTAATCGCCGCGTAGGGCGTGACGCGCACGCACGCGTCGCGCGCGATCAGGCCGGTCTGCGCGCGCAGGCGCTCCACGCTGTCGGGCACCGGGTTTAAATTGGGCATGGTAAACACGTGGGTGTACCCGCCGCGGGCGGCCGCCTTCGTACCCGTGGCGATGGTCTCCTTATAAGAAAAACCCGGCTCTCGAAGATGCACATGCACATCGACGAAACCGGGTAAAATATGATATCGGCTAAAATCCGCCACGCGGTCAAAACCGTCGGGGGCGATTTCGGGGGAAATTTGAAAAACACGTCCCCCTTTGACGGCTACATCCAGTTTGGAGAACGCGCCTTTAAAATACACGCGCGCCCCTTTGAGCAGCAGTGACATGCTTTCCCTCCAAGGCATTTTGCTTATTATATACAATCCGCGCCCGCGCGTACAAGCATTTTTGTATTAATTCGCCGCGCAACGCCGCTCACACGAAAAAGTATGGCAATTTAAAGGCATTTGTTGCAAAACAAGCTCTTTTTCATATAGTCTGAAACACTTTATTCATTGTATGGTAAAATACCAACAGGGAGTGAAAAACATTGCCGATGAAGATATATATAGCCGACGACGACAATTCGTCCTGTCTGTTAATGGCGCGCGCGTTGGAAGGCGCGGGATACGCGGTGAAATGTTTTGCCGACGGCGCGTCGCTGGTTAAGGCGTTCGAGTCCATTCCCTGCGATATGGTAATTCTGGAGGCCGCGTCCGGCAGCCTGGACGGAGTGGGCATATTAAAATGGCTGCGCGCCCGCAGCGTGGCGCCCGTAATACTGGTTTCGGAAAAATCAAAGGGAATGGACTGCGTAACCGCGTTGGGATACGGCGGCGACGATTATATCGAAAAGCCGGTCGCCCTCAACGAGCTGACCGCCCGCGTAAACGCCATATTCCGCCGCATCGAATTGGAACGCGCCCGCCACATGGGGCGCGAGCTGGCCGTGGGCGGCGTGCGGCTGAACCCGGCCACGCGCGAATGCACGATCGCGGGCCGGCCGGCCGAATTAACGCCGCTGGAGTTCCGGCTGATGGCCTATCTTATGGAGCGGGTGTCGCTGGCCGTATCGCGCGAGGAGCTGCTGCGCGAGGTATGGGGGTACGACTGCGCGGTGGATTCGCGCGCGACGGACGATCTGGTCAAGCGCCTGCGCAGAAAGTTAAACGGATGCGCGGTACGCATCGAGGCGGTATGGGGCTTTGGCTTTCGCCTGATTGCCGAATCGGACGATTGACGCACAAAATTTACCTTACAGGGTCATGCCTATACGCCTTCTTTATGGAAAAAGGCCGCCCCAGGCGATATAGTATTGGAGGGGGGCCTTTTGCGCGGCGATGGATCCGAAAGTGCGGCTCGGAGTCTGTGTACACGCCGTTTGGCCGCCCCTTTTTTATTATATACCGGGCGGATCGAAAGCAAAAGCAACGCAATGTGAAAGATGAACCGCGCGCCAAATAAAGCGGCGCCGCGCGTGGAACATTTTGCGCAAAAGGCGTCCATATGATGCGGGCGCAAAGGCCGCTCCGGGAAGGGGCCGCTTACTTTAAACGTAAGCGCTCCGCGTTTCCCGGCCCGGCCGTTTATCTATATAAAGCGCGTTTGCGCCGCGCGTCTATCCCCATTCTCCGCCCCGGCCCGATTTTCTGTCGTTGCCGCCGTTTATGGTCAGGCCGGTAACCGCCTTAATCCCTTTGGCGCTGGCCGCGTCCGAATCGTCCGGCGGGAAGCCGGCGCCCTGGCCCAATTGTATGGTAAACGTTCCGCCCTGTATTATGGCCTGGCTGCTGGCGCTCATGCCGTCGCCCTGGGCGTTTAATGTAAAGGCGCCGTCCAGTATGTACAGATACCCCAGGTCCGCGTCGTCCTCGTTTTCGGCCTGAATGGCGTCCTTGCCCGAATCGATTACAAAACTGCCGCCCGCGATGCGCACGCTGTCCTTGCCGCACAGGCCATGGCTCGCGCTGGTAATGTTGTAGCTGCCGCCGCCCAGTATCAAATCGTCCTTGCACACCACGCCGTGCCCCGCCGCCGCGTCAATAATCAGCGTGCCTTCGCCGGTTATGCGTATTGTGCCGCCCGAAATTTCAACCGCGCCCCCCGTGGCGGCGGCGCTTTCTCCGCTTAAGGCGATCTGCGCGGCCGGTTGGGCGTCGTAGCTTGCGTCCAAATCCTGACTGGTAAACATTTCGTCCTGCCGGGCCGCGCTGTCCGCCGCGCTGGCGCTTTCCGACGCGCTGTCTGTCGCGCTGTCTGTCGCGCTGGCGCTGGCCGACGCGCTGTCTGTCGCGCTGACCGCCTGGTTTTCATCCGCCGTTTCCTGCGCCTGCGCGCCGCATCCCGACAAAAGTAAAAGCGCGCCCAGCAACAGCAAAAACATTTTGCACTTTTTCATGTATACGTCCTCCTTACAGCCCGGCCGCGTTGGTCTCCTGCCTGGAGATGGTAATTTCCAGATTTCCGTTGCGGCAGCGCAGCTCGTCGATCAATTCCCTTTCGCGGTTAGGGGTTAACAGGGTAAGGTTATAGGTAAGCCTGTACAGGCTGCCCATGTTGGTGGTGCGCACCTGGACCAGCTCGCATTCGGAGGTATAGCGGTCCAGAATTTCGCTGAACACGCCGGTGTAATCCAGGTCCTCGGGTATGGTTATATGCAGCGTTTTATAAAGCGCGTCCTTTTTGCGCGCGCCAAAGTCCACCCGGCTGTATACCAGGCCGGCCGCGCCCAGCACTGCGGAAAACAAAAACGCGTACGCCAGATAGCCCATGCCCACGATCAGCCCCGCGCCCATGGCCAGAAAGATGGCGCCGATCTCCTTTGCCGAGCCCGGAACCGAGCGGAATCTGACCAGGCTGAACGCGCCGGCCACGGCCACGCCCGCGCCCACGTTGCCGTTTACCATCATAATTACCACGCACACCACCGCGGGCAAAAGCGCAAGCGTGGCCACAAAGCTTTTGCTGTATCGCGTGCGGTACATATAGCAAAGCGCCAGCATCAGCCCGATCGCCAGGGCGCAGC
>CAWVLE010000188.1:0-3937 GCA_963929805.1 uncultured Eubacteriales bacterium
GTCGGCATTGCTACGCCCGTGCTTAACGAGGGCGATACCGCGCACCTGCGCCAGAGCAACAACTATGTGCGCGGCTATGAAACCGCCATTGCTTACTCCTGCGCCAATCCCGAACTGGCCGTACGCTATCTGGATTACATCTACAGCGACGAGGGATACATGCTTAGCAACTACGGTATAGAGGGCCTGACCTATACCATTGATGAAAACGGCGACGTGCAATGGACCGACCTCATTATAAACAACCCCGACGGATTGGGCATTAACGACGCGATTCACCTTTACTGCCTGCATCACGGCCCGATGAACCGCGTGTGGAGCCGCGACGCCGCCGGCTATACCGAGGATGAAAACGCCTGCACGGATATCTGGGGCAAGGCGGACGACAGCTATGTAATGCCGCCTGTCACGCTGACCGCCGACGAAGGATCCCGTTTCTCGTCGCTGATGACCGATATAGACGTTTACGTACAGGAAATGACGGTAAAGTTCGTAAACGGCATGGAAGACATGGAACAATATGACGCCTTTGTCGAGCAGATCAAGGCGATGAACATTGAGGAAGCCATCGCGCTTCAGCAAGCCGCTCTGGACCGGTTCCTGGCGCGCGGCTAAAGCGGCGAAACGGCGTCATTACCCTTGCGCGCATGCTATACGCATGCGCGCAAGACGCTTTGGCGCGTTCCACGTTTGTCAACCCCATTAAAGGAGACCAGCTATGATTGAGCTTACGCGCAAACCCAGGCGGCAGGCCTGGAGACAGGAGCTTTCAAAGAACCGGTATCTTTACCTGATGGCGCTTCCGGTCGCCGCGTTTTTCATTGTTTTTTGCTATTTCCCAATGTATGGCGTGCTGATTGCCTTTGAACAATACAGCCCCATAAAAGGCGTGTTCGGAAGCAAATGGGTAGGTTTTGAGCACTTTGTCAATTTCTTTGAGAGCTATTATTTCTGGCGGCTGATCCGCAACACCTTTTTAATTAACCTGTACGATCTGATTTTTAATTTCCCCGCGCCGATTATTTTCGCGCTGTTACTTAACGAGGTGCGCAGGCCCGGATTTAAGCGCACCGTGCAGACCATTACCTATATGCCCTATTTTATTTCGTTGGTCGTGGTCGTAGGTCTTTTAAAGGAGATGACCACATCCGACGGCTTTATAATGGATTTTCTGACGCTTTTTGGCATGGAGCGCGTTAACCTGATGGGGTATCCGGAATACTTCCGCGCGCTGTTTGTGGGTTCCAACATTTGGCAGGGGCTTGGATTTAGCAGCATTTTGTATTTATCCGCAATTTCCTCAATTGATCCCACCCTTTACGAAGCCGCCACGATGGACGGCGCGGGCCGGTTTAAACGGGTAATTCACATTACGCTGCCAGGCATTTTTTCAACCATTATAACGCTGTTTATACTGCGCATGGGCAGCATGATGGCCGTAGGCTATGAGAAAATTATCCTTATGTATAACCCCGTGACGATGGAAACCGCGGACGTAATTTCATCGTTCGTCTATCGAAAAGGCCTGATCGATTCGGATTACGCCTTTGCTACGGCGATCGGGTTATTCAATTCGGTGCTCAATTGCGCGTTTTTGATTTTGGGCAATTATTTAAGCCGGCGCTTTGCAAAGCGCAGCCTGTGGTAAGGAGGATAAAGCCATGCTGAAAGAGAATAATACCGCGGGCGTACTTTTCGACGCGTTCAATTATCTGTTTTTGGGGCTGATAAGCCTGGTGTGCGTTCTGCCGGTGCTGCATACGCTGTTTTGCTCGCTGAGCGATCCCGCGCAGCTGGCCCGGCATACCGGACTTATGATATTTCCCAAAGGATTTTCTCTAAAGGGCTATGAACTGGTGGCGCAGAATAAGGGCGTGCTGACCGGATATATGAATACGATAATTTATGTGGTTTTTGGAACGGCGCTTAGCATTCTGCTTACCGCCATGGGCGCGTTTGTCACTTCCAGAAGCCAGTTTCGCTTGCGTAGGCCGATGATGATTATGATCGTGTTTACCATGTATTTCAGCGGCGGTCTGATTCCGTTTTACCTGGTGGTGAAAAACCTGGGGCTGCTTAATACGCGGTTGTCCATGATTTTGCCCTCGGCAATTTCGGCCTGGAACCTGATCCTTTTGCAGACCAATTTTTCCGAAATTCCGGTTTCGCTGGAGGAGTCGGCCAAGATCGACGGGGCGAACGATTTTACCGTGCTGTTTCGCATTTTCATACCGGTATCCCGCGCCGCCATCGCCGTTATGATACTGCTGTACGCGGTAGGGCAGTGGAACAGCTGGTTTAACGCCATGATATTCCTGCGCGACCGCGCGCTGTATCCCTTGCAGCTGATATTGAAAGAGATACTGGTACAGAACGATACCAGCAAACTGATGACGACCATTGCCGACCAGTCCGACATGAATATGTTTAAGCCGCTGGTCAAGTATTGCACGGTAATCGTATCCATCGTGCCCATTATCATCGTATATCCGTTTTTACAAAAGTATTTTGTAAAAGGTATGATGATCGGCGCGGTAAAAGGATAGCCAACTACGCGCGTGAAACAACCGTATCTTTAACGAAAATTGAAGGGAGCACGACCCACTATGCAGCTCAACCTGAACCGGTGCGCCTGGCGGCTGATGGGCCATTGGCCCTATGCGCCCGTATTTGGACGCAGTATGGAAACCGGCGCTGAATTTCAGGGCGTTACCCAGTGGATTCCGGCCCGCGTGCCGGGATGCGTGCAGGCCGATTTGCTGCGCGCAGGCCTGATCGCAGACCCCCAATTTGAAAAAAACAGCCTGCTTTGCGAATGGGTAGAAAACCGCTGGTGGCAATACCAGTGCACGTTTTCGCTGCCCGAAAACGCGCGCGCCCAGCGCGTTACGCTGGAATTTAAAGGCGTGGACTATGCCGCGCACTTTTATCTGAACGGTCAAAAACTGGGCTGGCACGAGGGCATGTTCGACCCGGTAATATTTGATATTACCGCTCTGGTCAGACCGGAAAACCGCATTGACGTGATCGTTGAAAACGCGCCCGCCGAAAACGGCCAGCTGGGGCATACTTCGCGTACCGTTACCCAGAAGGCCCGCTTTGGCTATAAGTGGGATTTCGGCACGCGCCTTGTCCATCTGGGTATATGGGATGAGGTAAACGTAAATTTAACCGGCGCGTACCGGTTGGCGGATATGTATCTGCATACCGATGTGGACGACGGCGGGCGTGGGATCATATGCCTGTCGGGGCGGGTGGACGGCTTGTGCGGCCGCACGGACGCCAAAATCCGCCTGCTTCTTAGGCGCGGAGGCGCCGGGCTGTACGAGCTCGACGTGCGCCCCAACCCACGCGACGGCCGGTTTGAGCACCGCTTCTTAATCGACAACCCGGCGCTGTGGCAGGTAAACGGTTTGGGCGAGCAGCCGCTGTACGAGGTAAGCGCGCAGCTTGAGGATGGCGAGGGCTTGTCGGACAGCTGGGAAGGGCGCGCCGGTATTCGCCGCATACGTTATCTGCGTAACGACGGAGCGGGAGAGGACAGCCTGCCTTATACGCTGGAAATAAACGGCCGGCGCGTGTACATCCGCGGCGTGAATATGACGCCGCTGAGCCATATGTACGGCGCGCTTACGCAGGACGATTACCGGCGCCAACTGGCCCAGGCCCGGGCCATGGGCGTAAACCTCATCCGCGTGTGGGGCGGCGGCTTGATTGAAAAAGAATGTTTTTACCGACTGTGCGACGAAATGGGCATTTTGGTATGGCAGGAATTTATACAGTCCAGCTCCGGCGTGGACAATATTCCTTCCAAACGCCCCCATTTTTTGGAGCTTTTACAGACCGCGGCGCGCGCGGCCATTTGCGCGCGGCGCAATTATACGTGCCTGGCCGTGTGGAGCGGCGGCAACGAATTGATGGACGCGCGCGGCGTTCC
>CAWVLE010000189.1:0-6597 GCA_963929805.1 uncultured Eubacteriales bacterium
CGCGGGCGCGCTGCCCTTTATAGGGGCGGTATGCTGCCTGTTTGACAGGGACAGCGGCGAGATATGGCTGTTTTACCAGGCGGACGAGCCGTGCGACGCGCGTGTGTCGGACGCGCTCAAGCAGGAATTGCCCGGCGCCATGCTGCCCGACCGGCTGCTTTGCGTGCGCCGCATGCCCCGGGGCCGCGGCGGCAAAATAGACCGGGCCTTTCTTCGCGAGCGCTATATGAGGGGATAAGCGCCGGTCCGCCGGATGTTATTAATCCGCGCGGCGCGCGGCAAATCGTTTAAGGGGCGTTCCATCCATGATATTCTATTTTTCGGGCACGGGAAATTCCCGCTACGCGGCGGAGCGGATCGCGGCGCTGACCGGCGACCGCGCGCAGGATATTTCCCTTTTAAAACAACCGCCGCAAATTGAAGACGAAAAGCAGATCGGCCTGACCTTTCCCATCTACGCCTGGGGCGCGCCGGAGGCGGTGCTGGATTTTGTGAAGACGCTTGGAAAGACGCGCGCCTTTTGCTTCGCCGTATGCACCTGCGGATCGGAGGCAGGCCTCGCCATGAAAAAGCTGGCCAGAATATGGCCCGTGAGCAGCTGTTACAGCCTTGTAATGCCCAACAATTACGTCGTGGGCTCGGACGTGGACGAGGGGCCGGACGCCCGGCTAAAGATCGGCGAAGCGGAAAGGGAGCTTGCGCGCATCGCTTCGGAGGTGATTGCGCGCGAAACGGTCTACCGCGTGAAAGAGGGCCCCATGGCGGGCCTTAAATCCGGCGCGGTCAACTTTGGGTTTAACCGCTTCGCGCGAAGCACAAAGCCCTTTTACGCCGGCGGATCGTGCGACGGCTGCGGCCTTTGCGCGCGAAATTGTCCCGCAGGGACCATTACGCTATCCGGCGGGAAACCTGTGTGGGGCAAGCGCTGTTACCAGTGCATGCGCTGTATCAACGAATGTCCCCGGCGGGCCATTCAATATACGAAGGCCACCGAGGGACGCGGCCGGTATACGTTGGCGCGGTGCTTGCAAAAGGCGGACGGGGGCGCAAACTGAGCGCGGGGACATAATGGGCGCGTAAAAGGACGGACGCGGAAAAATCCGCCTTTGCGATAATCAAAATGGGCTCCACGGAGCGTTGCTCTGTGGAGCCCATTATAATGGATGAAGCGTAAGCCCGTAAGGGTTCGGCTATTTGGCAAAATCAATTGCGCGGGTTTCGCGTATGACGTTGACCTTGATCTGGCCGGGATATTCCATTTCGCGCTCGATGCGCTTGACGATTTCCTTGGCCAAAATCAGCGTGCCCGCGTCGTTGACGTCTTCGGGTTTGACCACGATGCGAACCTCGCGGCCGGACTGGATGGCGTAGGACTTTTCCACGCCCTCGAAGGAATTGGCGATCTCTTCCAGTTTTTCCAGACGCTTTATGTAATTCTCCAGCGATTCGCGCCGCGCGCCCGGCCGCGCCGCCGAAATGGCGTCGGCAGCCTGAACCAGCACGGCCTCCACCGTCTGGGGCTCTACGTCGTTGTGATGGGCCATAATGGCGTTGACAACTTTGTCGGATTCATGGAACTTTTTGGCCAGATCCGCGCCTATTGTAACGTGGGTGCCTTCTACCTCGTGGTCGATGGCCTTGCCGATATCGTGCAAAAGCCCCGCGCGTTTGGCCAGCTGCACGTCGGCGTCCAGCTCGGCGGCCATGACGCCGGCCAGGTGGCTGACCTCAATGGAGTGCTTAAGCACGTTCTGCCCGTAGCTGGTGCGGTAACGCATGCGGCCCAGCAGCTTGACCAGCTCGTGATGGATGCCGTGCAGGTTGGTTTCAAACACGGCCTGTTCGCCCGCCTCGCGAATCTGGTTGTCCACTTCCTTGCGGGCCTTTTCGACCATTTCCTCGATGCGGCCCGGATGGATGCGTCCGTCGGTGATCAGCTTTTCCAGCGCGATGCGCGCGATTTCGCGCCGCACCGGGTCAAAGCCGGAAATGATAACCGCCTCAGGCGTGTCGTCGATGATCAGATCCACGCCGGTCGCGGTTTCCAGGGTGCGTATGTTGCGGCCCTCCCGGCCGATAATGCGCCCCTTCATGTCGTCGTTGGGCAGCGCGACGACCGACACCGTGGTTTCGGCCACGTGGTCGGCGGCGCATTTCTGGATGGCCAGCGCGATCAGGTTGCGCGCCTTTTTGTCGGCCTCTTCCTTGGCGCGCGATTCGATCTCGCGCACCATTATGGCGGCGTCGTGGTAGGCTTCTTTCTGGATGCGGTCCATCAGCACCTGGCGCGCCTCTTCCAACGTCATGTTGGAAATGCGTTCCAGTTCCTGCTGCTGCCGCTCGTTAAGCGCCCTGGCTTCGTCTTCCAGCTTCTGCGCCGATTTGTATTTGGCGTTAAGGCTTTCTTCGCGCGCTTCCAGGTTGTCCAGCTTTTTGTCCAGCGTTTCCTCGCGCTGGTTTACCCGCCGTTCCTGGCGCATCACTTCGTTACGGCGGTCGCGGACTTCCTTGTCAAGCTCGGATTTAAGCCGGATGACTTCTTCCTTCGCCTCGAGAATGGCTTCCTTCTTTTTCTCTTCCGCTTTGCGCGTCGCGTCGTCAAGCAGACTCTTGGCGAACTCCTCCGTGCGGCCGATCTTTTTTTCCATCACGTTTTGGCGGTACAAAAAGCCGGCCACGCAGCCCGCCGCGAGACAGACGATGGCGCAAATCGTCGTGATTATTGCCTGCTGCATGGATTGAACGATGTCCCCCTTTCTGTTCGATTTTCAAGTAACGAACCGGCGATGGCCGGTCTAAGAGCAAACCAAATCGGTCGGTCGAGCGGTTGACTTGGTTAACAGAACTATTTTACATTGTGGCCTTGTTGATGTCAAGTGCCCGAATGGGCTCCAGCCCCAAAATTGGACGCTTTTGGGGGCGATGGCGGATAAATTAACCCGGAGGGCGAATTTGCCCCTTGCCCGCGGCCGGGTTTTTGGATAGAATAACATAGGAAGTAATTTTGGGGCGGCCGCGCCGCCCGCAGCGGGGGATACCAAAGCATGGATAAAAAATTATACGATCTGTTCGATCTGGGCGCGGCGCGCGAGGGCACCGGCTGTGAAAAATGGGACGGGCGCGAGCGCGTGTTTGGCCGGGCGGACGTTTTGCCCTTATGGGTGGCGGATATGGATTTTAAATCGCCCGAGGCGGTGATTTCCGCGCTTACGCAGCGCGCGGCGCACGGCGTGTACGGCTATGCCGCCGGGCGCGACGAAACCAACCGGGCAGTGGTCAACTGGCTTAAAAACCGGCACGGCCTTGACGCGCGCGCCGAATGGATTACCTATAGCCCGGGCGTGGTTTCCAGCCTGCTGTTCGCGCTGAGGGCGGTTACCCGGCCGGGCGACAAGGTGGCGCTTCAGCCGCCGGTATACGGCCCGTTTTATCAGATGGCCGAGCGCGCCGGGCTGCAAATCTTCAGAAACCCGCTGGTGTGGACGCAGGCGGGCTGGCGCATGAACCTGGACCAGCTGGAGGACGGCCTTAAATCGGGCGTCAAGGCGATTATGCTGTGCAGCCCGCATAACCCGGTGGGGCGCGTGTGGACGCGCGACGAGCTGGGCGCGGTGTGCGCGCTGGCCGGACGCTATGGCGCGCATATTATAAGCGACGAAATCCACATGGATTTTGAAATGCCGGGCTACCGCCACAGCCCTATTTTGACCATACCGGGCGGCGAGCGCGCGATTATGCTGTGTTCGGCCACCAAGACCTTTAACCTGGCCGGGCTGAATACCTCCAGCATCGTAATCGCCGACGAACAGCTGCGCGGCCAGGTAAGGCGCGTTATGGAACAATCCGGCGTGGGCGGCAACAATATCTTTGGCGAAATCGCCCAGACCGCCGCCTACGAATCGGGCGGGCCCTGGCTGGACGCCCTGATCGACTATCTTGACGGCACGCGCGCGCTGTGCGAATCCTTTATCGCCCAGCGCCTGCCAGAGCTGACCCTTACGCGCGCCGAGGGCACCTATCTTTTGTGGCTGGATATGCGCGCGCTACATATGGAGCAGGACCGGCTTATGTGCTTTTTGGTGGAAAAGGCCGGATTGGGCCTGAGCGACGGCGTCTTCTTCGGGCCGGAGGGCAAGGGCTACGTGCGCGTCAATATCGCCACGCCCCGCCGTAACGTGCGCCGCGCGCTGGAAATGCTTAGCGGGGCGATACGCGCGCTATGAGCGTGATTGTGTTCGATATCGAGGCGACCGGCATGTCGCCAAACCAGATTTGCCAGCTAAGCTACCTGATTGTGGATGCGGGAAAGATTACTGGGAAAAATATGTACTTTACGGTGGACGCGATGAGCCCCGGCGCGCAAGCCGTACACGGGCTGAGCCTGGAAATGCTCGAGGAACTCTCGCTCGGCGCAAGATTTGCCGACCGCGCCCAGGAGATATACCGCGATTTTTCCCGCGCCGCCATTTTGGTGGGCCATAACGTGGCCTGCGACGTGCGTTACCTGAAGGGCGAATTTGAAAGGCTGGGCCTGACGCTTGAAAACGTAAAGACCTTTTGCACCATGAACCACTTTACGCGCGATACCGCCCTGACGCGCAAAATGGCCGCCGGCGGGTTTAAACCGCCCAAATTGTGCGAGTTGGCCGGATTTTTTCAGTTAAGCGAGGAATTTATCGCCCGAAAAAGCGAGGCCTATTTTGGCGGCGGCGCCGCCGCGCACGACGCGCGCTTTGACGCGACGGCCACATATTTGTGCCTGGCGGAGGGCGTACGGCGCGGGCGCGTGCAGGGCGTGCTGTAGCGCGGCATGAAACCTTAACCAAATTTGCGCATTTTTTGCGGAATTAGGCATTGACAAAAGCCGGGCAGGGCACTATAATATGTAAGTGCTGTTGAGGCGCATGTGCCTGTAGCTCAGCCGGATAGAGTGTTTGGCTACGAACCAAAAGGTCGGGGGTTCGAATCCCTCCAGGCACGCCATTCAATTTCAAATCCGAACATGCCGCGATACATTTTTGTAAATGGTCTGTTCGGTATCATCTGCAAAAGGTGATGAAAAAAGCCCGGCGGCCACTGATGTGTGGCCGCCGGGCTAATCTATTTATCGTGGCCGTTGCTTTTAACGTTCCGCGCGCCGCCTTTTGCCGCAATGTTTTCACGGCATATCCTGCCGCCCTCTGTTCCTCTCCGGTTATCTTCCTGTAATATGCAATTCACGCTTCAGCGCCGCTTGTAAGACGGCGGAAAAATTCACGCCAGCTTTTTCGGCTTCATAGTTAAGCCACGAAGGGATAGTGCAATTCTTTTTCACTGCGCGCATATCGTTTTTACTGCGATATTCCGAAAAGTCAACATCAACCAGCGAAACAATGCTTCCGGTAGCCGCTTCCGCTTGAACGTCCGCAAGGCTCGACGCTTCCGGCAACGCCTCGCCGTCATCCTGCATATCAATTCCCATAAGCCCGATCGCGTCCCGCGCCATCTCAATCGCGTCCGGAACATCCTTCCCCTGCGTATTGATATTAAAATCCGGAACAAATACCACGATAAATTCTTTCCCTTGCGTCATAACAATAGGATAAGCGCTTTTCATAGTTATAATCCCTCTTTCAAATTGTCCATATGAATATCAAGGGTAGCGGGCTTATTTCAGCCCGCGCCGCTTGATAATTGCTTTTGCTAAATCTTCGTCGGTTTCTCTGTGCCTTACCACGCTTTCTCTTTCCTTGCCCTTTACGTAAATATCGTGATTCGCGCCGTGCCTCTTGAATTTCCAGCCGTTTCGCTCTAAAAGCTCGATAAGGTCTTTTGTTTTCATTTCCTGCCCTCCTTACATTTTATATTATACGCCTTTTATGCGTATTTGTCAATAGATTTTGAAGAAAATTTATACGTATTTTGTGCGCCTATAAATAGCAAATGCACCGAGATAGACAATCGGGAGGGAATGAACGAAATGAACATTGCAGAGGCGTTTCTTAAAGATATTATCGAACTCATCGAAAAGCGCGAAACGCTGGAAGAATTAAGACAAAGCGTGAAGCGCATAATGGGCGATCAATAAAAAAGGGCCAGCGCCTACTCCACAAGCCGCTGACCCAACGCCCAGAAAGGTGAGCGGGGAGCCTTACCCCGGCCACCTTGATTATTATATCAGGATTTTGTGCCTTCTCCGCTTTCCTCGGGCCATAACGTTTGGCCCAACTCGTATACCGCTGCTTCAATTTGTGCGCTGTCGTACGTAATCCCGCGTTTTTGCAGTTCGGTCTTGACGTATTCCAGCTTTTCTTGGCCGCGCCCTGGGCCCAGATAGATCTGCTCGGCCGCCTTAACCAGCGTTCGCGCCACTTCTACGGCCGATTGATAGCGCTGCGCGCCCAGCTTTGCCTTGAGGTATGGGGCCAGCAGCGCGGTAATCACCGCGCCCAACAGGCCGATCAGCGCGGTTACAATGGCCGTTATATCGGTATATACCGGCGCGGCCGCGTCGCAATAGCGCCCCACAACCAGCATGTCCGCCACGCTGTAAAAGGCCTGTATCAGGTTGGAAAGCAGAAAAGGCAAACTGAACCGGGTAACGTGGGCGCGCAGGCT
>CAWVLE010000190.1:0-20707 GCA_963929805.1 uncultured Eubacteriales bacterium
CCTCCAAACCACCCGGAAGGGTTTTTTGACAGTCTGGGGGGCGCTTTGCGCCCCCATAGGTTTTTTTGTAATTAATGGCCCGCGCCCATCAAAAGCACCATCACGGCCTTTTGGGCGTGCAGCCGGTTTTCCGCCTCGTCGAATATCTCCCCGGCGTGCTGCTCGAACACCTCGGCGGTGATCTCCTCGCCGCGGTGGGCGGGCAGGCAGTGCATAACCATGCAGTCGCTCTTGGCCACGCGCATCAGCGCCTCGTTTACCTGATAGCCCTCAAAGGCCTTACGCCTGACGGCGCTTTCGCCCTCCTGCCCCATGGACGCCCACACGTCGGTATAGATCACGTCGGCGCCTTCGGCCGCCTCGCGGATGGAGCTGGTCACGGTAAAATCGCCGTTCTGGCGCGCCCAGGCCATGATGCCCGCGTCGGGCTGATACTCGTCCGGACAGCCGATGGAAACCGAAAGCCCCATTTTGATGCCGCCCACAATCAGCGAATTGGCCATGTTGTTGCCGTCACCGATAAAGCACAGCTTAAGCCCCTTGAGCGCCTTTTTGTATTCGCGTATGGTCATCAGATCAGCCAGCACCTGGCAGGGATGCGCGTAGTCGGTCAGGCCGTTGATTACCGGAATGGAGCCGTATTTGGCCAGCGTCTCTACTTCCTCCTGTTTATAGGTGCGGATCATGATGCCGTTGAGGTAGCGCGAAAGCACGCGCGCGGTGTCCTCCACCGGCTCGCCGCGGCCGATCTGCAAATCGTTGGAGGAGAGGAACAGCGCCTGGCCGCCCAATTCGTACATGCCCACCTCGAAGGACACGCGCGTGCGGGTGGAGGATTTTTGAAAAATCATGCCCAGCGTCTTGCCCTTAAGCGGCTTGTTATCTATGCCGTGCTTTTTTTCGTACTTAAGCTGGTCGCCAAAATTGAGAATCTTGGTAATTTCGGCGGCGGACAGATCGGACAGTTTCAAAAGATGCTTCATTTGGCCAGTACCTCCTTCATAATCGCAAGCGCACCGCTAAGCTCGTCCTCGGTTATGGTCAGCGCGGGCAGCAGGCGCACCTTGTCCTTGGCGGTCAGGATAAGCACGCCCTTTTCCAGGCATTCGCTAACCACCTGCGCGGCCGGGCGGCGGGTGGATATGCCCAGCATCAGGCCCAGACCGCTTACCGACAGCACGCCTTCCGCGCCCGAAAGCGCGCGCACAATCTGGTCGTGCCGCGCGCGCACGTTGGACATAAGCGCCTCGTCGATGCGCGAAAGTATGCTCACCGCGCCGGCCGCGCACACCGGGTTCCCGCCGAAAGTGGAGCCGTGCGTCCCGGCGGTCATGGTGTCTTTCACCTTTTCGCCCAGCATGCACGCCCCGATGGGCAACCCGCCGCCCAGCCCCTTGGCGGTGGATACGATATCGGGCGTTATGCCGTATTGCTCGTAGGCGTACAGCGTGCCCGTGCGGCCGTTTCCGGTCTGCACCTCGTCTACGATAACCAGTATATCACGCTGCGCGCACGCCCGCGCAACCTTCTCTACGTAATCTTTTTGCAATGGAATGACGCCGCCCTCGCCCTGCACCATTTCCATCATCACCGCGCACACGGCGTTTTCGTCCAGCGCCTTGCGCATGGCCTCAAAATCGTTGGCCGGCACGTGTACGAAGCCGGGCGTAAACGGCCCGAAGTGGTGATGGAAGGCGTCCTGGCCGGTGGCGGAGAGCGTGGTAACCGTGCGGCCGTGGAAGCTGTTTTCAAGCGTGACGATCGTGGGCCGGGCCAGTTCGCCGTATTTGTCGCTGGCGTATTTGCGCGCGGCCTTGATGGCGCACTCGTTGGCCTCGGCGCCGGAATTGCCGAAAAACACCTTTTTCATGCCGGTGCGCTCGCACAGCATTTGGGCCAGGCGCGCCTGCGGCGCGGTGTAATAGTAGTTGGAGGTATGCTGGATTTTTTCCAGCTGGTCAATTACCGCCTGCTTCCACTGCGCGTCGCACACGCCGAAAGCGCTTACCGCGATGCCGCTGCCCAGGTCGATATATTTTTTCCCGTGTGCGTCTACAAGCGTCACGCCCTGGCCCGATACGAACTCAACCGGAAATCGTTTATAGGTATTGGCGATATACGCGTTGTCCATTTCGATGATATTCACAGCCATACCTCCTTAAAAATAGCCTTTGCCGCGCGCCGCGCAAACGGGCGCGCCCTTAAGTGAACATGGTGCCGATGCCCTCGTCGGTAAGCACCTCGATCAATATGGAGTGGGGCACGCGCCCGTCGATGATGAACACGCGCTTTACGCCCCGGCGAATGGCGTCTATGCAGCATTCCACCTTGGGGATCATGCCGCCCGCGATCACGCCCTCGCGCATCAGCTGTGGCGCTTCGGATACGTTCACCTCGCTGATGAGCGTGGAAGGATCGTTTTTATCGCGCAGCAGCCCGGCGATGTCGGTCATGGAAATCATGCTTTCCGCGTGCAGTTTGCCGGCGATGCGCGCCGCGGCGGTATCGGCGTTGATGTTGTATACGTTGCCCTCCCGGTCAAAGCCCACGGTGGAGATGACCGGTATATAGCCCTTGTCCAGCACGTCCAGTATGGGCTGTTCCTCTATGTGGGTAATTTCGCCCACAAAGCCCAGCCGCTCGTCCAGCTTGCGCGCCTCGATCATATGGCCGTCCATGCCGCACAGGCCGATGGCCTTGCCGCCGATGGACTCGATCAGGCTGACCAGCGATTTATTCACCTTGCCGGCCAAGACCATCTGCACCACTTCCGCGGTTTCGGCGTCGGTCACGCGCAGCCCGTTGACAAATTCGCTTTTTTTGCCCAGCCGCGTAAGCGTTTCGCTGATTTCAGGCCCGCCGCCGTGTACCAAAACCACCTTTACGCCGATCAGCGAAAGCAGCACCACGTCGCGCATGACCGCCTTTTTAAGCGATTCGTCGATCATGGCGTTGCCGCCGTATTTGATGACCAGTATTTTGCCGTTGTATTTTTGAATATAGGGCAGCGCGTGTACCAGTACCTCCGCGCGTTCCTTAACGGTAATCATGGCTTTATCCCCCCGTCAGGTTCTGTAATCGCCGTTGATCTTTACATAGTCGTAGGTCAAATCGCAGCCCCAGGCCGTGGCGCTCGCCGCGCCCGCGTTAAGCTCCACCGCGATGACGATCTCATCCCGCGAAAGCACCTGCTTGGCCTTTTCCTCGCTGAAGGGCACGCCCGCGCCCGAGCGGCACACCTCCACCTCGCCCGCCGCGGATATAAAGCGCACGTCTATGCGGTTTACGTCCAGCGGCGCGCCCGAATAGCCCAGCGCGCACAGCACGCGGCCCCAGTTGGCGTCCGCGCCGAACATGGCCGCCTTGACCAGGCTGGAGCAGATGACCGACTTGGCCGCCACGCGCGCCACGGCCTCGTCCTGCGCGCCGGTAACGCGGCATTCCAAAAGCTTGGTCGCGCCCTCGCCGTCTTTGGCCATCATGCGGCACAGGCGGGTGGTAACCGCGTTAAGCGCCTGGCAAAAGGCCGCGTAATCGTCGCCCTCGCTTTGGATATACGGGGCGCCCGACGCGCCGTTGGCCATGATGCACAGCGTGTCGTTTGTGGAAGTGTCGCCGTCCACCGATATCATGTTAAAGGATTTCTGCGCGTCCGCCAGCAGCGCCTTTTTCAGCAGCCCGGGCGCGATGGCGGCGTCGGTGGTCACAAACACCAGCATGGTGGCCATGTTGGGGTGGATCATGCCCGATCCCTTCGCCATGCCGCCCAGGCGGCAGCTGACCCCGCCCACGCAAAATTCCACCGCGGCC
This sequence comes from uncultured Eubacteriales bacterium, assembly GCA_963929805.1. GTDB lineage: Bacteria > Bacillota > Clostridia > Christensenellales > Aristaeellaceae > CAWVLE01. The sequence continues at coordinate 3,811 of CAWVLE010000190.1, forward strand.
TCCTTGCGCACGGTGTCGGTGGTCATAATGGCCTCGGCCGCGGGCGCGCCGTCTAACGAAAGCGCGCCTACCAGCGCGTCCATGCCCTGCGCGATGGGGTCGATGCGCAAAGGCTGGCCGATGACGCCGGTGGAGGCCACGATCACGTCGCCCGCCGGGATGTGCGCGTGCTTTTCCACCAGGGCGCACATGGCCCGGGCGATGTCCACGCCGTCGGCGTTGCAGGTGTTGGCGTTGCCGCTATTGCAGATGATGGCCTGCGCGTAGCCGTCGGCGATATTTTCACGGGTGACCAGTATGGGCGCGCCCTTGACCAGGTTTTGCGTATACACGCCCGCGGCGGACGCGCGGCGGTCGCTGACCACCAGCGCCAAATCGCGCTTGGATTTGTTTTTGCGTATGCCGCAGTGTATACCCGCGGCCTTAAAGCCCTGCGCGGCGCACACGCCGCCCTCGATAAACTGCATTTTCGCGTCCTCCTTATAAAGCCATTCCGTCATACGGCCAGGCCCGCGTCCTCCTCGAGCCCCAGCACGATGTTCATGCACTGTACCGCCGCGCCCGAAGCGCCCTTGCCCAGGTTGTCAAACCGGGCGGTTAAAAGCGCCCGCTCGTCGTTTCCGGTAATAAATATCTCCATGCTGTCGCGGCCCGCCAGGTTGTTGGCCCCCAGATACAGAACCGATTCGTCCATGGGCAGCACGCGCACCAGCTTCTGCCCGGCGTAGTGCGCCTCAAACAGCGCGCCAAGCGCGTTTAAATCCATGCGCTTTTTCAGCAGGCCGGTAAATACCGGCACGGTCACCACCATGCCGCTGTAAAAATCGGCCACCACCGGCATGAATACCGGCGCGCTGTCCAACCCGCACACCGCCTGCATTTCCTTTAAATGCTTGTGGCGCTGGCTCAGGCCGTACTGGCGCGGGCTGGAAAGTTCCGCTTCGCGCCCATCCGCCTGGTACTGCGCGATCATCTTTTTTCCGCCGCCCGAATACCCGGTCACCGAATGGCACACCACCGGATAATCCGCGCCCATAACGCCCGCCGCGACGAGCGGGTACACCAGCGCGATAAAGCCGCTGGCGTGACAGCCCGGCACCGCGATGCGCTTTCCCCCGGCAATCGCCCGCCGGTGCCGCGCGGACAATTCCGCAAACCCGTAGGCCCAGCCCGGCTCGGTACGGTGGGCGGTGGAAGCGTCTATAATCACCGCGCGCGAACCCTCCGCCAGCGCTACGGCCTCGCGAGCCGCCGCGTCCGGCAGGCATAAAAATACCAAATCGGCCGCGTTTATGCATTCGCGCCGGGCGTCCGGATCCTTGCGCTTGTCCGCATCAATGGCGATCAGCTCTATGCCCTCGCGCCCGCGCAGCCGCTCCTCTATGCGCAGCCCGGTCGTCCCTTCGCGTCCGTCGATGAATACCTTCGTCATATGACCGCATCCCCAATTCCCATTTCGTGATTGTATCCAGTATACCACGTATAAATATGCAATGTAAAGCGCTTTTTCTTGAATATATATTCAGTTTCTGTAAATGATTGCCCGTCGCGCCCCGCGTAAGCGGGACATTTCTAGGGCCGCCGCGAAAAAACGCGGCGGCCCGGGAATTTAGCGGATAATAATGGCTTCGCGCTGCGCGCCCACCGACACATAGCGGATGGGGCAGCCGGCCGCCTTTTCGATATAATTGATATAGTCCACCGCGGCGCGGGGCAGCTGGTCCATGCTGCGGCAGGCGGAGATATCGCATTGCCATCCGGGCAGATAGGTGATGACGGGCTTTGCGCGATCCAGCCTGGAACCCGTTGGGAATTCATGGATCTGCGCGCCGTCCAGGCTGTAGCACTCGCACACGGGTATGCGTTCCATATAGGAAAGCACGTCCAGCTTGGTCAGCGCCAGGCAGGTCGCGCCCTGCGCGCGCACGCCGTAGCGCGAGGCCACGCAGTCAAAACCGCCCACGCGGCGGGGACGGCCGGTAGCCGCGCCGTATTCCGCGCCGGCCTGGCGCAGCGCGTCGGCCTCGGGGCCGAACATTTCGGCGGTAAAGGGGCCCTCGCCCACGCAGGTGGAATAGGCCTTTATGATGCCCACGGTCTCGTCGAGCCGCGCGCCGGGTATGCCCGCGCCGATCGGCGCGTAGGCGGCGATGGTGGACGAGGACGAGGTATAGGGATAGATGCCGTAGTCTATATCGCGCAGCGCGCCCAGCTGGGCCTCAAACATGATGTTTTTCCCGTCGCGCAAGGCCTTTTCAAGATAGGCGCCGGTATCGACGATGTAATCCTTGAGCGGTTCGCCGTAGGTTTTGAGGTAATCCATCATTTCGTCCACGCTTACCGGCCTGGCGCCGTAGCCGCGCTCAAGGGTCAGGTTTTTCCAATCCACAATGCCTTCAAGGCGCGCGCGCAGCGAGTCCGTATCGTTTAAGTCGCCCATGCGCAGCGCCTTTTTCATGTATTTATCGCCGTACACCGGCGCGATGCCGCGTCGGGTGGAGCCAAACTTTTTGTCGGCCAGGCGCTCTTCCTCCAAACAATCCTGCGACACGTGGTAGGGCATGCAGATGGTGGCGCGGTCGCTGATTTTAAGGTGGTCGGGCGATATTTCCACGCCGCTTTCGCGCAGGCGCGCGATTTCGCCCGTCAGGTGCTTAAGGTCGATCACCATGCCCACGCCCATTACGTTTACCACGTTTTCGCGCAGTATGCCCGAGGGCAGCAGGTTCAATATAAATTTGCCCCGTTCGTTTACCACCGTGTGCCCGGCGTTGTTGCCGCCCTGATAGCGCACGACCACGTCCTGCGACTGGCTGAGCAGGTCCACCATGCGGCCCTTGCCCTCGTCGCCCCAGTTGATACCCACAATTGCAGTTAACATGTGCTTACGCCCCCATATGGATAAAAGCTTTTAAACGTTGATTTCCACCTGAACGCCCGCTTCGCCCGCGTTCGCATCGAGCACCGGCTGTACATAGGTATCCAGGAAGTAGGCGGTCTGCTCGCGCGCGCAGCCGGAGAACTGGTTTACATCCAAAAGCTTGTCCATCTCCTCGCGGCTGAGGCCGAATGCGGGATCGGCCAGTATGCGCTCGATCAGGTCGTTTTCCCGGCCAAAGCGCTTTACCTGCTCGGCCGCGGCCACCGAGTGAACCCGTATGGCCTCGTGCAGCGTCTGCCTGTCGCCGCCCTTTTCGTTTACGCAATACATCAGTATGCTTTCGGTGGCCATGAAGGGCAGCTCCTCGCGCAGGTGGCGCTCGATGATCTTGGGGTACACCTTTACGCCCGAAATTACGTTTATGTACAGCGAAAGGATGGCGTCCACCGCCAGGAAGGCTTCCGGCACCGAGATGCGCCGGTTGGCCGAATCGTCCAGCGTGCGCTCGAACCACTGGCAGGCCGCGGTAAAGGCGGGGTTGGTCAAGTCGCACAGCACGTAGCGCGCGAGCGAGGCGATGCGCTCCGAGCGCATGGGGTTGCGCTTGTAGGCCATGGCCGATGAGCCGATCTGCCCGGCCTCGAAGGGCTCGTCAAATTCCTTAAGGTGCGACAAAAGCCGCACGTCGTTGCTGAACTTGTGCGCGCTCTGCGCGATGGAGGAGAGCGCCGACAGCACCATAAAATCCAGCTTGCGCGTGTAGGTCTGGCCGCTGACCGGGAACAGCCTTCCGGCAAAGCCCATGCGCCCGGCGATTTTTTCCTCTAAAAGGCGCACCTTTTCATGGTCGCCCTCGAACAATTCCAAAAAGCTGGCGGCCGTGCCGGTGGTGCCCTTGCAGCCCAGCAGCTTCAGGTTGGCCAGCTGCGCGTCCAGCGCCTCCAGATCCATCAGCAGGTCCTGCAGCCACAGCGTGGCGCGCTTGCCCACGGTGGTGGGCTGGGCCGCCTGAAAGTGGGTGTAGGCCAGCGTGGGCTGGCCGGCGTATTTGCGCGCGAAATCGTTTAGCGCGCGTATGGCGTCCAGCAGCAGGCGGCGCACCTGGCGCAGCGCCATATCCATTTGTATAATATCGGTATTATCGCCCACGTAGCAGCTGGTCGCGCCCAGATGCAGTATGGGCCGGGCCTTGGGACAGGCCTCGCCGTAGGTGAGCACATGGGCCATTACGTCGTGGCGCACCCGCTTTTCATGCTCGGCCGCGCGCGCGTAGTCGATGTCGTATATGTGCGCCTTCATCTCTTCGATCTGCTCGTCGGTAATGTGTATGCCCAGTTCCTTTTCGCTTTCGGCGAGCGCCACCCACAGCTTGCGCCAGGTGGAAAACTTGGTGTCGTCCGAAAAGATGGACTGCATTTGCCGGCTGGCGTAGCGCGAGCACAGCGGGCTTACGTAGCTTTGTCCCATACGAACCCTCCTGACCCCGAATGATGCGCGCATAACCTGCATGCGCGCGCGCGGAAAATTGCAAAAATCCCGCGCAATATGCAAATACATGGCGTACGGAAAAATTGTATTCGGCCCCCGGTTGCAAATCAAGCGCCGCAAGGTAAATTGCGGTAAAAATATCTGCGCGCCGCCGCCCGGGCGGCGTTCAGGTTTAACGATAAATGCTGCTTAACTTCGCCCCGCCCCGCTTGACAGGGGTTCCCCGCGCGCATATAATCATTTTCAGGCGAAAAGGGCGCCGCGGGCAAGCCGGCCCGCGGCGCTTTTGCTTTCGATACGGCCCGGCCTCAAGCCAAAGGAGCGTGCAAAACCATGAGCGGTATGCCTGAAGCGTTTGGTTCCATGGTGTTTAACGACAGCGTGATGAAAAACCGCCTGCCGCACGACACTTATAAGCAATTTCAAAAATGCCTGAGCGAAGGAAAGCCACTTACCCGCGAAATCGCCAACGTCATCGCCAACGCCATGAAGGATTGGGCCCTGGAAAAGGGCGCGACCCACTTTACCCACTGGTTTCAGCCGATGACCGGCATTACCGCCGAAAAGCACGACTCCTTTATCGCGCCCAGCAACGGCGGCGTCATTATGGAGTTTTCGGGCAAGGAGCTGATCAAGGGCGAATCGGACGCCTCCTCTTTCCCGTCGGGCGGACTGCGCGCCACCTTTGAGGCGCGCGGCTATACCGCGTGGGATCCGACCAGCTACGCCTTTATCAAAAACGACACGCTGTGCATACCCACGGCGTTTTTGTCCTATACCGGCGAGGTGCTGGACAAAAAAACCCCGCTTTTGCGCTCCATGCAGGCCATTGATTATCAGGCCCGGCGCATACTGCGCCTGTTCGGCAAAAGCGACGTGAAAAAGGTTATCACCACCGTGGGCGCGGAACAGGAGTATTTCCTGGTGGACAAATCCGTATATGAAAAGCGGCCCGACCTGATGTACACCGGCCGCACGCTTTTCGGCGCGCGTCCGCCCAAGGGGCAGGAGATGGAGGACCACTACTTTGGCGCGCTTAAGGACCGCGTTTCGGCCTACATGCGCGATCTGGACGAGGAACTGTGGAAGCTGGGCGTGCTGGCCAAGACCGAGCACAACGAGGCGGCCCCGGCCCAGCACGAGCTGGCCCCGGTGTTTACCTCCTCCAACACGGCCTGCGACCACAACCAGCTTACCATGGAGCTTATGAAAAAGCTGGCCGCGCGGCACGGCATGGCCTGCCTGCTGCACGAAAAGCCCTTTGCCGGGGTGAACGGATCGGGCAAGCACAACAACTGGTCGATCCTGACCGACACCGGCGTCAACCTGTTGGAGCCGGGCGATTCGCCCAGCGACAACGCGCAATTCCTGCTGTTTTTGTGCGCGGTCATCGAGGCGGTGGACGAGCATCAGGATCTTTTGCGCATGTCGGTGGCCAGCGCGGGCAACGATCACCGGCTGGGCGCGCACGAGGCGCCGCCCGCCATCGTTTCCATCTTTCTGGGCGACGAGCTAAGCGGCATTTTGCAGGCCATCGAGGGCGGCGTGGCCTATGAGGGCGCGGGCAAGCGGGTGGAGATGAACATCGGCGTGGATTACCTGCCGCGCTTCGCGCGCGACACCACCGACCGCAACCGTACCTCCCCCTTCGCCTTTACCAGCAATAAATTTGAATTTCGCATGCTGGGCGCTTCGCTTTCGCTGTCCGGCCCCAATTTTGTCATCAATACCATCGTGGCCGACGTGCTTAAGCGGTACGCCGACCGTCTGGAAAAGGCCGGCGATTTTACCGTCGCGCTCAACAAGCTGATCCGCGACGTTATACGCGCCCACAAGCGCATTATCTTTAACGGAAACAACTATTCTCAGGAATGGGTGGTGCACGCGCGCGAGCGCGGGCTGCTCAACTGGAAATCCGCGCCCGAGGCGCTGCGCCATTTTACCGACCCCAAAAACGTGCGCCTGTTTACCGAGCACGGCATATTGAGCGAGGCCGAAATGCGCTCCCGTCAGGAGATATTATTGGAAAACTACGAAAAAGTGGTGCACATCGAGGCGCTCACCATGCTGGATATGGTCAGCCGGGATATACTGCCCGCGGTGCTTGACTACAGCGGCCATCTGGCGCGCGACGCCGCCGTCAAAAAGCAGCTGGATATACCCGCCGCGACCGAAACGGAGCTGTGCGTGCGCTTAAGCGAACTGGCGCGGCTCATCCACCAGCGCGCCGCGCGGCTGGAAAAGACGCTCTCCCAGGCGAGCGGCATGGGCGGCTACGAGCAGGGCGCCGCGTACTATCACGATTTCGTGCTTACCGACATGCAGGAGTTGCGCGCCGTCGTGGACGAGGCCGAGCCGCTGCTCCCCTCTTCGGCCTGGCCCTATCCCTCTTACGCGCAAATGCTCTTTAGCGTCATGTAACGCGCGCACAGGCCGGCGCCAGGGCGATTAACGCCAAGGCGGCCGGCCTGTTTATTTATGAAAGCCGCATCTTTACCGGCGCGTTTTGGGCCGGTCTGTAAAAGGCAAAACGCCGCGCGCGCATATTTGGCGCTTACGGCTCTTCGCGTTCTTCGCCAAGAAGTTTAAGCACCTGCGCGCCCTTAAGATGCGCCATTACGGCGGCCTCGCCGCCCGGCAGGCCCGCCTCGCGCCGGCACAGCGCGGCAAATTCGCACACGTCGCAGGCGCTGCGCCTGCCGGCGGACACCGGGGCGATCATGGTTTCGCCGCCGCGTATGCGCCGCACGCTTTCATCGGCCAGTTTCAGCGTGTGCTCGATCAGGCGCTTAAAATCCTCCGCGCCGATCAGCCGCTCGCCGTAGAGGCGGCCATCCTTTGTAACGCTCACCTGCATGATATCGCCGGGCCGCTCGCTCATCGCGCGTATGACCGCCGGATCGTTCAGCGCCAGCCCGTCCAGCCTGAGCTTTTTGCGGCGCAGCGCCTCCACCTGGCCGGCGTCGCGCAAATCGGTTAAGACGATGCCTTCGGATATGGTAAAGTAAAACACGCCGGCCGGCAGCGCGCCCTGTTGGCGCAGCGCGGCGGCCAGGTATATCATCAATTGCATTTGCAGCCCGTAGTAAATTTCGCTCAGGCTGAGCGTCTTACCCCCGGTCTTGTAATCGATCACGCGCAGGTATTTTCCGCCTTCGCCCGTCCAGCTGTCCACGCGGTCGATACGCCCGCCCAGGCGCGCGCCGCAGGCGAGCGTAAGGCCCAGCTCGTCCCCGCCGAATACGGCCTCCAGCGCGCTGGGAGAAAAGCTTCCGCCTTCCAGCTGGCCCATCAAAGTGCGCGCGGCCCTGCGCGCCACGCGGCGCATGCGCTCGCCCTCGGCGCGGCGCGACGGGCTGTCCTCCATCGCGCTCATCGCGAGCAGCATCTGGCCGGTCACGTCGTCCATGAGCGATTGCGAAGCCGCCAGCGACAGCGCGCCGGCGCGCTCGCCCAGACGCATAAAGCGCTCGATCGCCTCGTGGTAAAACTCGCCCACGTCGCGCGGCGAGATGGAAAATTCCTCAAACGGCTCAGGCCTTAACACATAGCGCGCGAAATGGGAAAACGGGCACAGCCTGAATCGTTCCAACCGGCTGACGCTGACAAAATCCAGCCCGCCGTATAATTTTTTTGACAGCGCGGCGGGCAGCCGCTCGGATACGGCCGTTTCGCCCCTCGCCCGGCGCGCGCGCTCAATCGCCTCGGGTCCGCCCTCCACGCGCGCAAGCGCGGCGCGGGCCGCCCGTCCGGACAGGCTTTTCGCGCTTTCGCCCAAATACTGTATCAACGCCCCGCGCGCGCCAAAGCGCAGCGCGTCCATATTTTCATCCTCCGTAACGCCGCCGCATTCGCGCAGCGCGCCCAGCGCGCGCCGGATCTGCCCGATAAGCGGCGAACGCGCGGCCGCCGCGCCCATCGAATCGCTAAGCGGATAGCTGATAAACAGATATTCCTCCGGCAGCGAAAGCGCCGCCTTAAAGGCCATGGCGCGCAGGCGCACCATGGCGTCGCCGTCCGGAAAGGCCAGCCGCTCGCCCGACGGATCCAGCGCGTCCAGCTCGCGCTCGCTGAGCAGGCCGCCCGTTTCGGGCGCGCCCGCGTCGGTCAGGCCCAAAATCAGCAGCGCGCGCACCTGATGCCCCTTCATGTGGCCGATTTCGCCGGCCAGCACCGCGTCGCCGGACTGAGGCAGCGGTTTTACCTCGGCGCTGTCCAGCGCGCGCTCCAGCATATCGCCCACCGCCTCCAACGTCATCCGCTCGCCGCCCAGCAGCGCCGCCATCTGATCCATGGCCTGCAATATGCGTTTCCACACCTGCGCGCCCTCGGCCGCCCAGGCGCGCTGGCCCAACGCCTCCAGCCGTTCGCGCATGCGCTCCAGCGTGCCCGCCGCGTCCAGCGCGCTTAGCAGGTTAAACAGCGCGCCCAGCAATTCCAAAACGGTATGCGCCTCGCGCGCGGCGCGCTCCAGTTCCAAAATGGGCGCCATGGCGCGCGCGCGCAGTTGCTCAATCTGCTCCTCCTGCCCGGTGCGCGCCTCGATGGGGCGTTTAAGCCGCCCGCCGCGCAGCCCGCGCCGCAGGATATGGTTGATAAGCAGGTCGCACTGATCGTCGTCCAGCCCCGAAAAGCCGCTGCGCAGGTAATCGGCCAAATCCTCGGCGGCATAATTTCCGGTCACCAGGCGGATGGCCGACAGCAGGCACACCGACACCGCGTGCCGGCTCGCCGGGCGCGATTCCGGCAAAAACAGCGGCACCTCGTAAAGCGCAAACGCGCGGCGCATTTCGTCCATTTGCGCCGCGTCCAGCCTGCCCACGGCGCAGGCGATTTCGCGGTAGCGCCAGTTGCGCGCGGCGGCCAGTTCGCGTATCAGCGCGGCGGCAAAGCGCGCCTCCTGAAGCGGGTTTTTCATGCCGGCTATCTTAACGCCCCGCGCCTTTTGATTTAGCGGCCGGATGGGCAGCGCGTATACCTCCCTTTCCAGATGGCGTATGGCCGCCGGGCCGGGGCGCTTTACTTCGGCGAGGAAAATCCGCTCAACCGCCACGCCCGCGCCGCGCGCCATGCGCTCCAACCGCCCCAGGCTGGCGCGCACCGGTTCGTATATGTCCGCGTCGCGCGCGCGCGCGCCCGGATCGCACATGATAACTTCCACGGCGCGCGCCACGCCGCACAGCGCCAATAGCACGCCCGAAAGCCCGGGCGGGATCAGGTCGAAGCCGTATACGAACGCCTCGCTCCCCCGCGCGAACGCCGCGCCCGCCATCCGTCCGGCCGCGCGGCGCATTTCGTCGTCGCCGTCTAAAAAGCGCCCTTCAATCGCCCGCTCGTAGTCGGCGTAGAGTAAGGCCAAATCGCTCAGCTTTTCGCGCAGCGGCGAATCCTGCGCCCCGGCCAGCTCCGTCAGCGCCTCGGGCGTAACGCCAGCCTGTTTAAAGCCGCTTATCTGAACGAGCGCGCGCCCGGCAAATCCGCGCCGGCCGGCCGCGCCCCGATACCACATAAGTTCCTTTTTATGGCGCGCCGCGGCCGCCTCCAGCAGCATCACGCGCCCCTGATCGTCTATGCGCGCGCCCTCGGGCCAGCCCGCGCCGTCAAACACGCGCTGGCACAGCCGCTGCGGCGAAAGCACCTGCAACCGGAACGAGCCGCGCACGCCGCTCTCCCCCAGCAGCATGCGCTCGGCTTCCAGCGTGTATTGCGCGGGCACAACGACCAGTATGCCGCCCTCATCCGGCCCGTTCAGCGCGCCGCGCACGCGCTCGATCAGCGCCCGCCGCGCCTCATACGCCCGTCCGGTAATGATTCTAAGCATTTTTGATCCCCCAATCCGCCGCGCCGCTACGCATTTGGATTTTGCCGCGCGGTTTCCCGTTTAGTATACCACATACGCAAAGTTTGGGCCAGCCAAAGCCCGCCGGCGCGCGTCTTTACATGGTTTGCATCTTATTTATACCTTTTCAAAACAAAAAATTCAAATTTTTAGACATTTTTTGGGTTTGAATGCTCCACAAAGGGAAAGTATATGTTATAATAATTACACTGATTTAATATCGCAGAATTTCAAAGCGCGTCTTTGCAGGCGGGCCGGGTTAAACGCGGCGGCGTTTACGTCCGGCGAGGCGCGGGGCGTCAGGCGGACAAAGGATAAAATGCCGCGGCGCGCCGGCGCGCGTGCGTTAAAGCGCGCTTTAAAGGGGAGGCATTTGGATGACACTGCCCGGAAAGCTGATAATAGGCTTTCTTCAGGAGGACAACCCGGTCAAATCCTTTTTCCGCGTAAAGCCGTTGGCCGCGGGGGAGGATGCCGGCGCGCTGGAGCCGATTGAGGATATAAAACAGCTTTATCCGGACGACGGCTTTATACGCATCGTGCCGGACAAAAACGAAATAACCCAGTTCAAAAACAGAATGCGCCAGATGGGCCGCTATTGTGCGTTGGATTTGCGCGCGCACCCGGGCGAAACCGACAAAATCCGTCCAAATAAAAACTATGCCCCTGCGGGCGCCGAGCGCAACAACCACATCGTCTATTCCGACGTGATCGACGCCATGCTTCCCGAAATGGCCGCGGAAGTGGTGGACGCCACGGGCCTGTTCGCCTCCGATACGCTGGAATTGCGCGCGTGCGCGCCCGGCACGCCCTTTGTGCTGGTGCGGCGCGAATCTACGCTGTCGGGGCCCTGGGTATGGACGGACGGCGCGGAGGGCAGCGGCCTGATTAGGCTGAGCCACGCGCCCGACCGGGAATTTTTCGAAAAAGAGGCCGCGCCGCTTGAACCCCGGATGCTCTCCCTCAACCTGGAAGAAGGCGCCGCCGTGCGCCTGATGATCGAGCCGCGCGCCTTTGGGCTTAGCTACGATTCGTATGGGGGCGAGCCCCAACAGGCCGGCGCTGGGGCCGCTCAGCCCGGTCCCGCTTTCCCGGGCGAGCGCGCCGCCGAACCGGCCCCGCCGGAGGAGCCGGCCTTAGAACGCGCTGAAACGCCGGAGGAAAAGCCCGCCTGGATTACGCGCGCCACGCGCACGCGCCTGGCGGTATCCACGCGGCTGAGCCCGCGCGAAAAGGAGCTGCTTTCCCAGATCGGCATCAATCCCCGGCGCGGGCGCAGTTTAAGCGAAATCGTGGACGAGCAATGGCGCAAGTCGCGCTGCGACCAGCTGGGCCACCCGGTGCCCGCGCAGGCCACCGGACGGCCGGTGCTCAGCCCGGTGGACCGCGCCGCCGAGGCCGTGGATCAGGCCTGGGCGTTGGACGACGCGCGCGCCAGCCTGGTGCTGGCGCTTATGAAAAACGAGGAATTGACCCAGGCGCTGCGCGCGGGCGGCAAGCAGGCCCAGGGCGTAAGCGAAGACGACGGCGCGCTGCACGCGCTGGAGGCCGACCGGCTGCGCCTGATCGGCGAAATCGACGCGCTGCGCGCCAAGCGCGCCGACGCAAAGGCCGAGTTAATGGCCGAACTGGTCGCCGGGCGTCAGGACGAATTGGACAAATACGAGCGCAAAAAGAACCTGCTGCTTGAGGAATTAAAGCACAACGAGCGGGCGGCGGACAGCGCGCGCAAGGCCGCCGAGGCCGCCGAGCGATTGCTGAACCAGACCGAATCCCAGTTGGAAGACCAGCTGCTTTCCGCCGCGATGGGCGGGCGCGCGCGCGATCTGCTGCGCCATATGGCGGGGCTAAGCACGCCGCCCTGCGGCCATCCGGAAACCTACGAGCCCACTGCGGGCGAGCTGATCAGCGATCTGCGCGTGCGCATGGACAGCGCGGGCTTTTCCCTGTCCAACGACGAGGCCGTGGGCGTTTTGTGCGCGCTGATGTCCTGCGGCACGCTTGTGGTGTCCGGGCCGGTGGGCTGCGGCAAGACCACCCTGTGCAAAAGCCTGGCCGCCGCGCTGGGCCTGTCGGGCGCGGCCGGGCGGTTTGTACAGGCGCGCTCGGCCGACGACGACGCCATCTACTCCCTGCTGGAAAAGGGCGACCACCTGACGCCGCTGATGGTGCTAATCGACGATTTCAACACGTCGGACAGCGCGCGCGCCGCCCAGCGCGTGGCCAATTTGCAGGAACGCGCGCTTTCCATGGACACGCGGCTGTTCATATTGCTCACCTGCCAGGATCCGCCCGACGGCCAGCCCATCAGCGCGCGCCTGTTAAGCCGCGCCTTCTTCCTGCGCATGCGCGCGCCCGGCGTGGATACCCCCTTTAAGCCGCGCCGGCTATCCTCCGTCGCCGGAGGCAAGGCGGTTTCGCTCAGCGCGCTGGAGCGGCTGTTCGCGCCCGCGGAAAACCTGCCCGGCGAAATAGAGGCGCGGATAAGCCGGCTGCGCGCGGCGCTTGAAAAGGCGGGCTGCCTTTTGGACCGGCGCACGCTTAATCAGCTGTGGAATTTCTGCGCCTCGGCGCGCGAACACATGACCATGGATTGCGCCGGGCTTTTGGATCTGGCGCTCAAGTGGCGCGTAATGCCCGCGCTGCTGGCCGGCATGGATTTAAACGCGCTGCACGAGCTGCCCAGCCTGATCCCCGATATGCCGCGCTGCCTGTCGCTGATGGATCAGCCGCTGCCGCTGCCGCCGCTGTAAGCCCCCCCGAGAAGAGCGGCCGGTTCGCCGCCGGTTCGTTCTTCCCCTCCTATATATGGGCCGGACGCTCCCCACGCCCGGCCCGCGTAAAATGGGCGCCGCGTTCCGACTCCACCCGGAACGCGGCGCCCGCCCCTTTTTATAAGTAGGATTCCGGCCCGTTTTTTACCGCGGCGCGGACGCCTTAGCGCCTGCCGCCGCCGCCACGGGAAGAACCGCCGCCGCCCATACGGCCGCCGCCTCCGCCGCGTGAAAAACCGCCGCCGCCGCGCGAGAACCCGCCGCCGCCCATACGGCCGCCGCCTCCGCCGCGTGAAAACCCGCCGCCGCCGCGGTTCATGCCGCCAAAGCCGCCAAACCCGCCGTGCGGCGGACGGGGCGGACGGGGCGGACGCGGGCCCCTGGGCGGGCGCGGGCCCCTGGGCGGGTGGCGCCATCCGGGCCGCCTGAACAGGCTGCCGAAAAATCCGCCCATAAAGAACGGAAAGCAGCCGCTACGGCCGCGCATGCCGCTAAATACGCTAATGATAATAATTACCACGACCAGCGCGATTAGAATCTCCATCAGGCTAAATCCTCCAACGCCAAATCCATTTTCGCCGTATTCCATATGGTATGATACGCCGTACTCGTCTCCGGTACGGCTTTGCGGGGTATCCGCCGCATCCTCTTCAAACCAGCCGGCGTCGTGTACGCTCAAACCGGTGTTATATATGGCGCTTACGCGTTCAAACAGCGCGTCAAAGTAGGCCGCGCAGCCCTGGTCGTACTCGCCCTGGGCAAAATACGGTTCCAGATACCGGTCGGCCAGTTCGCCCATTTCCCCGGTGGTTAAGCTGTCCTCCAATCCGCGCCCCTGCAAATAATAATAATCTTCGTCCGCAACGCAGAGCAGCACCAGCACGCCGTTATTCTCTTCCGCCGATCCGATGCCCCACTGGTTAAACAGCTCCACGGCGTAATCCCCGATCGGGTCCATGCCGGTAGTGGACAGCGTGACGAACACGATCTGCGCGCCGCACGCCTCGTACAGCGCGTCGTTGTTGTACACGATGCGCATGCGCGTCTGTTCCGAAAGCACGTTGGCTTTATCCAGCACGTAAAAGTATTCGTCGGGCGAGACCACCTGGGGCGCCGCGCACGCGGGCGCGGCCATGACGCAAATGATAAGCGCGCACAACAGCGCGGATAAAAAGCGCTTCAATGCTGATTTCCCCTCCCAACGGTATTTCTCAATTAATCAAACAGCTCCAGCGGTTCCACGCCGGTCAGGCTGGCCAGCAGCGAGGCCGGGAATTTTTCAATGGTGCGGTTAAACGCGCTGGCGCGCGCGTTGTATGCGTCGCGGCTGATGGTATCGGCGCGCGACTGGATTTCCCGATAGGCGCTGCGCGCGCTGATCTGGTCGGATTCGCTAAGCGTACACTCGCCCAGCGCGGCGTACAGGTCCTCCACCGCGCTGGTCAACGCGGCGTTGGCCTGCGCGCGCTCGGATATAAGCTGTCCCTCGCTTAACTGGCGCGAGGCCTCCTCCACGCCTGTAACCTGCGGCGCGTCCTCGCCCAGATACTTGCGCGCGATGGCGGCCAGCGTATAGGCCTCCTGCGCGCGCACGCCCAAATCGCGATTGATGCACAGCCCGTCGCCTTCGCTGCCCTCGTAGAAGATCTGCTCTACCTCCACGCGCGTATTTTTAAGCGCGCCGCCGCCGCTGAAGGAAATGGAAAAAATGACCGCCGCTGCCAGCACCGCCCACGCGAGCGCGCGATTCTCTGAAAAGCGCATAAGAAAGACTTCCTCCTTTTACCGGGAAACGAGGGCGCGCGGGCCTAGCGGGTTTCCATCAGTTTTGCGCGCAGTTCGCGCTCGATGTTGGCCAGTTCGGCCTCGGCGGCGCGGCGCTGTTCGCGGCCCTGCTGTTGTATGGTCAGCACTTCGTCCATGGTCTGAATCAGGCGTTCGTTCGTCTGCTTGAGGGTCTGTATATCCACAATGCCGCGCTCGGATTCGCGCGCGGTCTCCACCGTGGCGGTGTGCAGGATTTCGGCGTTCTTTTTAAGCAGCTCGTTGGTCAGGTTGGTCACGTCGCGCTGGGCCTCCATGGCGCTTTGGGTGTGCTGTATGCCCAGCGCCATCACCATCTGGCTCTTCCACAACGGTATGGTGTTGACCAGCGAGGACTGGATTTTTTCGGCCATAAGCTGATTGCTGTTTTGCAAAAGCCGGATCTGAGGCGCCATTTGTATGGATATATTGCGGGTCAGTTCCAGGTCGTGTATCTTTTTTTCAAACCGGTCGATCTTGGCGGCCAGGTCGTTGGCGGCCTGAGCGTCCTCGGGCAGGCCGGAACTCTGCGCCCGGGCGCGCGCCTGGGCAAGGTCGGTTTCGCGCACCTGCGCGACGCGCATTTTCCCGGCCTCGATGTACATGGACAGTTCCTTAAAATAATTCAGGTTCTGCTCGTAGAGCTGATCGAGCGTGGCGATGTCCTTAAGCAGCTGGATCTGGTGCTGCTCCAGCGCGGAGACGATCTTGTTCACGTTTACTTCCGCGTCGTCGTAACGCGCTTTCATGCGGCTTATCTTGTCCACGTGCTTTTTGAAGAAGCCGAAAATGCCCTTGTCGTCCTCGTCGTCCGCCGTAAAGCCGCGCAGCTCGGTAACCAGTTCGCCGATCATGTCGCCCACTTCGCCCAGGTCGCGCGTCTTGACGTTTTTAAGCGCCGAATCGGAGAAGCTGGCGATCTGCTGTTGAGCCGAAGCGCCGTAGGTAAACACCAAATTGGTGTCGGTCACGTCGATCTTTTTGGAAAACTCGTCGATCATCTGTTGCTCTTCGCGCGTAAAGCGGGGTTTAAGCATCTCGGGCTCAGGCGCGCTCTGCGCGGCCTGCGCGGCCTGTTCCGTGCCCAGCGTCAGCCGGATGCCGGAGGATGTCTGCGGCGCGGCCGCATCCTGCGCGGCCGTTTCGTTTCCCAGGGTCAATTTGATGTCCGACATTTTTCCTGTTCCTCCTTAACCACTTTTTCTATCCCCTCGCTGGTCAGGCCGTCGCCCGCCATCATGGTTTCCAATACCGATATGTCGCTGGTAATGTCCAGCGCCTCGTCGCGGTACAGCCGGTCCAGCTGCTTTTCAAACGCGCTGGCGATCATTTCCAGGCTGTTTTCCACGCCGCGCAGCGCCTTTTCAATCTGCTCCCCGCGCGCGTTAAGCGCGCTGAGCGCGCGGTACTGCTCTAACAGTTTGGCCGCGGTGGGCAGGTAGTAATCCATAAACCTGCGCACCTGGTCCATGCGCTCGGTCTTTTCGGCCACGGCGCTTAAAATCTGCGCGCCCGCCTTTTCCATGCGCTCAAGCCTGGCGCTGATGGCCGCGTCCTCGATGGCCGCGTTGGCCTCGCGCAGTTTGACCAGCGACTGGCGGCATTTTTCCAGCTGCGCGTCTATTTCCGCGTCGCCCGACGACGGCGCCACCTCCACCGTCCGCCCGGGAATAAATTTCCCCGCGGCCAGGTAGGCCACCACCGACAGCCCGGCCGCCATCAATATGTGCGCGATTTCAAAAAGCGGCAGCGCCAGCCCGTACAAAATCCAAACGAGCGCCGCGATGTAAATGGGAATCGCGGACGGAATTCGCTTCGTCTTCATCCAAAACACCTCGCGTCTATTGTAGCGCATGTAACGTTCCCATGCAACGCGCAATCGATAAATTTACGCCCCGGCCGCTCGAAAGGTCGCTTTTTGCGCGTCAAAACAAATTTGCGCCGGCTACGCGCGCAAAAACGCTTTGCCTTGCCGCCCGCGGGTAAAGCATGCGCCATAACCGCCGTTCCCTCTTGCCTCCCCCAAGGGGGAGGTGGACCGGCGGAGCCGGGCCGGAGAGGGGGATCTCCTAAAACATTGCCTGCTGATCGATAAGTTACTTGACAGGGCCC
>CAWVLE010000191.1:0-9277 GCA_963929805.1 uncultured Eubacteriales bacterium
TGCATAAGGTCCAGCTGTCTAAACGACGGATAGTTTTCGCGCATGCGCAAAACCGTCGCGCGCGACTGGATCAGCGGCAGGTCAAACGCCCTGCCGTTAAAGCTGACGATTACCGGATATTGGCGCATCCTGTCCAGCACACACTCGATAAGCTCCACCTCGTCCGGGTAATCGCCAAGCGTATACTGCTCAATGGTAAATGCCCCATCCTTTACATAGCCCATGGCGGCCATAAACACGATCGTGCCCGCGCTGCCCGAAAGGCCCGTGGTTTCCGTATCGATAAACAGCGCGCCCTCTATGCCCGGCCAATCGCCCTCCAGCCCCATACGCGCAAGCGCGATCGGGTCCAACGCGTAAAGCGCCTCTGGCGCCGGATGGGTATAGACGCGCCGCGTAAGCCCCGCCCCGACGGCGCGCTGCGGCGTGGAAGGCGCGCCGGGCGCGATGGCGCGAAGCCGTGCCCGCAAATGCGAGTTCACCTTTGCCTCACCCTTTCCGCCCGATACGTGCGCCCGGCACACTGCGCGCAAGCCCTTTCTGCATAATATTGTAAATGCATATCCCTCAAAAGTCAACCTGCCGCTACGCGTCGTAGCGCAGGCGGACCTCCGCCTTCTGATCCTGGGTGCAAACCACTTCCGCGTTGACGCCGTATACCGCTTGGATCCGTTCCTCGGTCAGCACCTGGGCGGGCGAACCCCACGCGCAAATCTTTCCCTCGTGCAGCAGCAGCAGCCTGTCGCAGTAGTGCGCGGCCAGGTTAAGGTCGTGCAGCACCACCAGGCACAGCCTTCCCTCGCGCGAAAGCGCGCGTATTACGCTTAGCGAACGCATCTGATAGCGCACGTCCAGGTTGGAAAAAGGCTCGTCCATAAGCAGTATGGGCGTGTCCTGGCACAGCGCGCGCGCGATCATCACGCGCTGCCATTCGCCGCCGCTTAGCTGGCGCGCGTTTCTGTCCTTCATGGGCAACAGCCCCACCCGGTCCATCGAGCGCAGGGCAAGCTGCACGTCGTGCGCGTTTTCGCGTTCAAACCGCCCGAGAAACGGCTCGCGCCCCATCAGCACGATGTCCATCACCGTAAAATCAAAATCCAGGCTGGATTTTTGCGGCACCACCGCCATAAGCTGCGCGCGCCTTTTGCAGCAGATGCCGCCCAGCTCATTTCCGTCTACGCGCACCTGCCCGGCGCGCGGCGGCTGCGCGCCCGAGAGCACGCGCAAAAGCGTGGTCTTGCCCGATCCGTTCGGGCCGATTACGCCGGTCAGACAGCCCGCCTCAAACGTGCAACTGATTTCGCTTAACACGTCGCGTCCGCCATAGCGCACGCAAACGCCCTGCGCGCAGATATTCATTGCATGCCACCCGCTTTCATACGCGCCCGTTTTAGCATGACCAGGAAAAACGGCCCGCCCACCAGCGCGGTCAATACGCCCACAGGCAATTCCGCGGGCATAAACAGCGTGCGCGCCAGCATGTCCATTATCATAAGGTACAGCCCGCCCGCGAAAAAGCTGACCGGCAACACCGCGCGGTGGTCGGCCCCAACCGCCAGGCGCACCGTGTGCGGCACCATCAACCCCACAAACCCGATTACCCCGCTGACCGAAACGGCCGTAGCCGTAACCAGCGTGGCCGCGAAAAGCGCCACCGCGCGCACTTTGCCCGCCGACACGCCCAGCGCGCGCGCCTCCTCGTCGCCGAAAAGCATGGCGTTTAAATCGCGCGCAAACACCAAAAGCAGCGCTGTGCCCGCCGCCAGCACCGGCAACAGCACCTGTAGTTTTCCAAAAGAGGCGGAGGTAAAGCTGCCCATCGTCCAGCTGTAGACCGCCTCCATCTTTTCGTGGTTAAGCGTAAGCAGCCCCGAAAGCATGGCCGTTAAAAACGTGCCGACCGCCACGCCCGACAGCAGCAAATTGACCGTGCCGCCCCGGCTGCCCACGCCAGAAAGCGACATGACCACCGCCGCCGCGCCCAGGCCGCCCAGCAGCGCGCCCAGCGACACCGCGCTCAGGCCCAACGCGCTGCTGCCCACGCCCATGAGCATGACAAGCCCCGCGCCCAACGCCGCGCCCGAGGACACGCCCAGTATGTGCGGCTCGGCCATGGGGTTTTTAAATACGCCCTGCATGGCGACGCCCGATACCGACAGCGCCGCGCCCACGGCCCAGGCAAGCAGCGCACGCGGCAGGCGGATGGCAAATATGATGGACTGGGCGGTGCCCTCCATTTCGCGTCCAGTCACGCGGTAAACAATGGCGCGCATGCAATCCTCCAGCGAAATACGCGCGCTGCCCAGGCACAGCGACAGAAAAACCATCGCGACGCAGGCCGCCGCCAGCGCCCCCACGCACAGGCCCAGCCGGGCGCGCCTGTGAACATACGGCAATTGTGTATCATGCTTACGCAACCCCGATACCTCCCGTTTTTCGCGCTTGTTTCATGATTTTATCACGTAAATACAGCGCTCACAAGCACGATTGTGAAAAGCGGGCGTAAGCGGCCCAAATTTGAAAAAAGCGGCAAAATGTGCTATGATGTGAAAAGCCCAGCCGGCTTTTCTTTCCTCGGGAAAGGAGGCCTACGATGGCCAATATGGTTGATTACATAAAATGGCGCGGCGATCTTTCCATAGAGCGCGTGCGCTACTGCGAAGTAGACGCGCTGATACTGGCTTTTTTATCCTACCTGCCTTACAAGGGGATTGTGCCGGAACGGTTCTCGGACGGCGCGGTAACGCTGTCCGAGGCGCTCGACGCGCTTTTAAACGCCGCCCCGGTCAGCGCGCAGGCCGAGGCGGCGGCGGATAACGCGCAGCTGCTTACGCTGTGCCGGGACAGCGAGCGCCTGGGCCCTATCGGCATAACCGGGTTTGTAGAAAAATTCAGCGGCGCCGAGCAGGAACAGTTTTCCGCCAGCACGGCGCTTTTGGGCGATGGCACGCTGGCCATCTCCTATCGCGGCACCGACGGCTCGCTTGTGGGATGGAAGGAAAACTTTAACATGGCTTTTGCGCCCTCGGTGCCCGCGCAGCGCGACGCGGTGGAATACCTCGTTGACGCCGCCCGGTATTTTGACCGGCCGATTCGGCTGGGCGGGCACTCCAAAGGCGGAAACCTGGCCGTATACGCGGCGGCCTTTTGTCCTGAAAACGTGCTTTCGAGCATAATAGAGGTATGTAACTTTGACGGGCCCGGTTTTAACGAGCAGCTTGCCTCAAGCGGACGGCTGGAACAATTGGAGGGCCGCGTGCGCACCTATCTGCCTGAGTCGTCCATCGTGGGCGTGTTGCTTGAACAGGCCAGGCATTTTATCGTGGTGGAGAGCACCGCCGTAGGCGGTATCGCCCAGCACGACGTGCGCACCTGGAAGGTGATGCGCGACCATTTTATCACGCTTGACGCTTTATCTGGCAGCAGCCTGCTCATAGATGAAACGCTTAAAAACTGGACCGAGCGGATGCCGCCCGAGAAGCGCAAACAGGTAATCGACGCGGTGTATTCGGTGCTGAGCGCGGCGGGCGACCAGCCGGTTGAAGCGCTGCTCAGCGGAAAAAACGCGTTGCCCATACTCGCGGCCACGCTTGGCATGGACGCGCAAACCCGGCTTTCCGTGCTGGAAGCGTTTGGGCTTTTGGCCCAATCCTTTAATCAGGCGCTGCCCGGTTGGCTCTCAGGCCGGACGGATCCTGGCAAAAAATCCGCGTAAAGACGCCTTATGCGCGGGCGCATAAGGCCTGGAGGTAAAACAAGTGTACCTTGATTTGAGCTGTCCCCTGGAATTGCGCGCGCAGGAAATACTGCGCGACGACCACAACCGGGTGCGCGCCTACCTGACGCTGTTTAATCAGGCAAACCGCGCGATTACGCGCATAGAGGGCGATATTTGCTGGATGGAAGGCGAGTCCAAAGAAAAAAGCGTGTGCATGGCTTTCACCGCGGAGCAGCCGGAGGCGGGCGCGCGCAGCGCGTTTACCCTGTCGCTCTGCACCGATCACATGCCCACCGCCGACCACGTGGCGCTGTACTTTGGCCGCATCTGCTTTTCCGAGGGCGAGGATTACATAGGCGACATGACGCGCCTGATGCACATCGCGCGGCCGCTGCCGCCGCCGGGACAGGCGCTGAACCAGCTGGTGCGCGCGGCGGGACAGGACGCGCGCAATTTCCCTGTAAAAACCGGTAAATACTGGATCTGCGTGTGCGGCTGGCCCAACGACGCGCGCGCGCAAGCGTGCGCCAGCTGCCTGCGCGAACGGGACGAGGTATTTAAACGTTTCTCGCGCGAAGCGATACTCTCGCCCGGCGCGCAGCCGGCAGAGCCCGCTTTTGATCAGCCGGCTGGGGTGCGGGAAAACCCGCTTTTTGAGCAAAATCGCGCCGGCGCGCAGCGGGAACAGGATCGGGCAAATCAGGAAAAAGCGGTATCTCGCGCGCTCGGCGAGTGCCGCCGCCAGCGCGCCCTGCTCACCCGCCGCACCATATTCATGTTGGCGCTGGCCGCGCTGTTGGTGCTGATTTCGCTGGCCTTTTCCTATCTTACCGAAAAGCGCGACCGCGCGCTGAGCATCGTGCCGCCGGTGCGGATAGAGGATACCGCTCAAAGCGAATCTACGCCGCAACCCACCTAGCGCGCCTACTCCACGCGCTGTCCGCGCGATAAGCGGATTGCGCGTATTTCTTTTTCGCAGCCCTGGTCGCTGGGCAGGTAATAGGGCATGCCGCCCGCCTCCAGGGGCGCGTATTGCTGCTTAACGTAGTGATTGGGATAATCGTGCGCGTATTTATAGCCTTCGCCCGAGCCCAGCTTATCCGCGCCCGCGTAATGCGTATCGCGCAGGTGTACCGGCACGCTTTGATAGCCGCCCTTTTTCGCGTCCTCCATCGCGCGGTCGATCGCCATGACCACGGCGTTAGATTTGGGGCTTTCACACACCGCGACAATCGCCTGAGTCAGCGAAAGCCGCGCCTCGGGCATGCCGATTTCCTCCAGCGCGTGGGCGGCGGCGACCGCCTGCAACATGGCCATGGGGTTGGCCAGGCCCACATCCTCGCTGGCATGCGCGATGACCCGCCGCGCGATAATGCGCGGGTCCACGCCCGCGTAAATCATGCGCGCGAACCAGGCCAGCGCCGCGTCGCTATCCGAGCCGCGCAGCGACTTGCAAAAGGCGCTGAGCATATCGTAAAACATGGATTCATCCATGCGCAGCACGCGTTGCTGGATGGATGCCTCCGCCACTTCCAGCGTAATAACCGTGTCGCCGCCAGCGTCCATGGGCGTGGTCAGCACGGCCAGCTCCAGCGCGTTAAGCGCCGCGCGCGCGTCGCCGTTGGCTACCTGCGCGATATGATCCAGCGCGCGCGGTTCAATGCGTACCGATTGCAGCCCATAGCCGCGCTCCTTATCGGCTATGGCGTTTCGTACGGCGCGCTTCACGTCCTCATCCGACAGTTTTTCAAAGGCGAACAGCCGGCACCGGCTTACGATGGCCGGGGTCATGGCGATCATGGGGTTTTCGGTGGTGGAGCCGATAAAGCGAATGGTGCCCTGTTCGATGGCGGGCAATATGCTGTCGGACTGCGCCTTGCTCCAGCGGTGGCACTCGTCCAGCAGCAAGTAGGTGCTTTTCCCGTACATGCGCAGCCGGTCCTGCGCCGCCTTTAGCACCTCGCGCACGTCGGCCACGCCGCTGGTTACGGCGTTTAGCTTTACAAATTCGGATTTTGTCTGCCCGGCGATAATCGAAGCCAGCGTGGTTTTTCCGGTGCCGGGCGGCCCATAAAAAATGCAGCTGGTCAGACGGTCGGCCATAATCGCTCGCCTCAGCAGCCGCCCTTCCCCTATGATCTTTTCCTGGCCCACAAATTCATCCAGCGTCCTGGGCCGCATTCGGTCGGCCAGCGGGGCCAGCTTTCGCGCGTTCATCGAAAACAGATCTTCCATTGCGTTTATTCCTCCACACTCTCCGCGCCCGGCACGCCGGTCAGGTCAAAGGCCGGAATGTACGCCTCGTCGGCCGAAGAAAGCTCCTGCAAAAAGCCCTCTTCCAGACCCAGGTCCATCAGATGGTCCACCACCCGGTTATACTCGTTTTCGGTAACCGGCCGGTTGATCTTGGGGTATTCCGCCGCGCGATACATGGGCAGATATTGCGCCATCAAACTGACCCACGCGCCCGGCAGATTTTGGGCGATCCAGTCCAAAACCCGCATCGAATCATCCGTATGGCCAGGCAAAATCAGGTGGCGCACGATCAACCCGCGGCGGATTACGCCGTCCGGGCCAATCTCCACCTTGGGCTGCTGGCGCGCCATTTCCAGCAACGCCGCCGACGCGTATTCAAAATAATCGCCCGCGCCGCTATAGCGCGCGCTGGCGCCCTCGTCCATATATTTTAGATCGGGCAGATATACGTCCACCTTGCCCTCCAGCGCGCGCAGGGTTTCCACCCGCTCGTATCCGCCGCTGTTATACACCACCGGCACGGGCAAAGGCGTATCCAGCGCGCGCAGGATGGCGTGTACGTAATGGGTGGGGTTTACCAGGTTGATATTGTGCGCGCCCTGCGCGATCAGGTTTTCAAATACGCCGCGCAGCCCGCCCGGCTTTACGCGCGCGCCCAAGCAATCGTGGCTTATTGGAAAATTCTGGCAAAACACGCAGCCCAGCGCGCAGCCGCTGAAAAACACCGTGCCCGAGCCGCGCCTGCCGCTGATAACCGGCTCCTCGTCAAAGTGCAGCGCGGCGCGCGCCAGGTACACATCCTCGCCCATGCGGCAATAGCCCCTGCCCGCGCCCGCCGCCTCATCCCCGCGCAACACGCCGCAGCGGCGCGGGCACAATTTGCAAACAAACGCCATGTAACTCGCTTCTCCCGTTGGATTTACCGCTTTCAGCGGATCTGCCCGCTGCCGTCGATTTCGTATTTATAGGTAGTAAGCTCGGCCAGCCCCATCGGGCCGCGCGCGTGCAGTTTTTGATTGCTGATGCCAATTTCGGCGCCAAAGCCAAATTCGCCGCCGTCGGTAAAGCGCGTAGAGGCGTTCCAATAAACGGCGGCCGCGTCTACCCGGTTCTGGAAGCGGCGCGCGCGCTGGCCGTCGGAGGTAATAATCGCCTCGCTATGGCGCGTGCCGTGCCGGTTGATGTGCTCTATGGCGGCGTCCACGCCATCCACCACGCGCACGGAATAGATCATGTCGTTATACTCTGTATCCCAATCCTCGGGCGTCGCCGCTTTCGCCCAGGGGCATATGGCGCGCGTCTTTTCGCATCCGCGGATTTCCACGCCCTTTTCTCTTAATTGCTCAAGGCAATCGGGCAAGAAGCGTTCGGCGACCGCGGCGTCTACCAGCAGCGTCTCGGCGGAATTGCATACCGAGGGCCGGCTGATCTTGGCGCTGACGGCCACCGTGCGCGCCATTTCCAGATCGCACGCGCCGTCCACGTACACATGGCACACCCCGTCGCCCGTCTGTATGACCGGCACGCTGGCCTGCTCCACGACCGAATGAATCAGCCCTTTGCCGCCGCGCGGTATCAGCACGTCCACCAGGCCGTTAAGCCGCATAAGTTCCGAGGCGGTCTGACGCGAGGTATCCTCTACCAGAGACACGCAGCCTTCCGGCAGGCCGCTTTGAGACGCGGCCTTACGCAAAACGTCCATAAGCGCCATATTGGAACAAATCGCGTCCGAACCGCCGCGCAGTATGGCCGCGTTGCCCGATTTAAGGCAAAGCGCGGCCGCGTCCACCGTAACGTTGGGCCGGGATTCGTATATAATGGCGATTACGCCCAGCGGCACGCGCACCTTGCGTATTGTAAGGCCGTTGGGGCGCGTCCATTGATCCAACACGGCGCCCACCGGGTCGTCCAAATCCGCCACCTGATTAAGCCCGCCGGCCATCTGTTCTATCCGCTTGGCGTTTAACGTAAGCCGCTCGATGAACGCCGCGCTCATGCCTTTTTGGCGCGCGGCCTCCAGATCGCGCGCGTTGGCGGAGAGAATTTCTTCCTGGCGGGCGCACAGCATATCCGCCATACGTCTGAGCGCCTCGTCCTTTACCGGGCGCTTCACCGTCTGCATTTCAATCGCCGCCGCCCTGGCAAGCCTTGCCTGTTCCATTAACGCGCTCATCTCATGGCCCCCTTTTGATTGATTCTTTTATTATAGAAAAACGCCGCGTCAAAGTCAATTGCGCTTGCGAAATCTTTCCATCTGCGGTAAACTGGATTACAGGGCGAATCAGGGTCGCGCGTCTGCGGGCGGCTCACTTAAAGCCCGGAAAGCAGGCGTATGGCCTATGATGCTGCATCTGAATGAAAAGCAACTTTTATCGCTTAAAAATTTTCTCCTGACCAGCGAGGACGCCCAGGCGTTGGGCGGGAACGAATATACGGTGGACATTTTTGAACTGGACGCGCCCATCTCCTTGGAGCTTTGTCTGCTGGACGACGGCATAGACGTGCTGGCCGCCGCGCTGCTGGACTACAGCGACGAGCTGGAAGGGTGGTATATCTCCGGGCGCATCGAGCGGGCCGAAGAGCTTCGCGCGGCGCTGGATAAGTGGAACGTATTTTCCCAGTGAGGTGCGCCATGGCGAAAACGCGTAACTGCCCAGAAAAATCTCATAAAGTGCTTCGCGACCTGATCGCGGCGGCCGCGCCCAACTGCGACGCGGATAAACTGGCCGGCCAGTTGTTGCTTTACCACGGCTCGTTGGCGCCGATGATGGAGTCGCACGCGGAGGATCTGCTAAAAATCGCCGAGGTTCCGCCCGCTGCGGCCCGCCTGATTACCTTTATTCCCGGGCTGACGCGCTATCTTGCCTGCGAAAAGGCGCGGCGTACCGCCGTTATACAAAATGTGGATATGGCCGGCGAATATCTAAAACCCTTTTATATCGGCCATCACTACGAACAGTTTTACCTGCTGTGCCTGTCGGCGGAAGGGCGCGTGCTTGAGTGCAACATGTTGCAGCAGGGTACTTTGGACGAAGCGCCCTTTTATCTTCGCCATGTGCTCGAGGCCGCCAGCCGCGCGGGCGCGCACGCGGTAGTATTCAGCCACAACCATCCGGGCGGTACCCGGCGTCCCTCCCGCGCGGATATCGACAGCACGCTGTTCGCTTTGACCGCTTTGTGCGCCATGCGCATCGTGTTGTTGGATCACATTATCGTAGCTGATTCCACGGCTATCAGCATGCGCGAGTATGATCCCTCATTGGAGGAGGCCTTCCTCGCCCAGTCCAAAACCGATCCGCTGCT
>CAWVLE010000192.1:0-5940 GCA_963929805.1 uncultured Eubacteriales bacterium
ACCTCGCCTTCGGCCACAGCGCTGGTCGCGCCCATGGCCAGAACCATCATCAGGCACAAAAGCAGGGCAAGTACTCTCTTCATAGAATTGTCCTCCTCCTATATTATGTATTGCACGCCCGTCTGGGGCGCCACAATCAATTGGGGGCCGCGGCCGGCGCGGGCCGGCGGCAAAGGCCGGGGCTAGATGTTATGGCAGGCCGCGTAGTGCCCGGGCGCGATTTCGCGCAGCGCGGGGCATTCCTGCGCGCACCGGCCGCTTGCCCGGTTGCAACGCGTGCGGAACGAGCAGCCCGAGGGCATGTTTATCGGGCTGGGCACATCGCCCTCCAGCACGATGCGCTTTGAACTGCGCGCCTTCCTGGGGTCGGGCATGGGCACCGCCGACAGCAGCGAAACCGTATAGGGGTGGGTCGCGTGGCGGTACAGCTCGTTCGAAGATGCGATCTCCACGATTTTGCCCAGATACATCACCGCAATGCGGTTGGATATGTGCTTGACCACCGACAGATCGTGCGCGATAAAGAGGTAGCTCAGCCCAAACTGGGCCTGCAAATCCTCCATCATGTTGATGACCTGCGCCTGAATGGATACGTCCAGCGCGGAAACCGGCTCGTCGCACACGATAAAATCCGGTTTGGAGGCCAGGGCCCGCGCGATGCCGATGCGCTGGCGCTGCCCGCCGGAAAACTCGTGCGCGTAGCGCGTGGCCTGCTCGCCCGATATGCCCACCGTCTGCAAAAGTTCGTGTACGCGCTCGTTGCGCTGCGCCTGCGTTTTGCACAGGCCGTGCACGTCGATGGGCTCGGCCACGATATCGCCCACGGTCATGCGCGGATTGAGCGAAGAATACGGATCCTGGAAAACCATTTGCGCGCGGCGGCGGTATTCGCCGATCGTGCGCGGCCCGATTTCCTTGCCGTCAAATATCACCTGGCCGCCCGTAGGCTTATACAGGTACAAAAGCGTGCGGCCCACCGTGGTTTTGCCGCAGCCCGATTCGCCCACCAGGCCCAGCGTTTCGCTTCGGCCGATGGAAAAGCTGACGTCGTCCACCGCCTTGAGCATGGTGGTTTTCATAAAGCCCGTGGTCACGGGGAAATACTGTTTCAGGTTTTTAACCTCGATCAGCGGCTTTTGCGCGGTCATGCCCCGGCACCTCCCTCCAGATCGATACGGGCGATGCCGTCCTCGCCGGTCTCAATGGGGATATCGCGCTCCATGGCCTCTTTCACGTTCAGCCAGCAGGAAGCGATGTGGTCCTTTCCGATCCGCGCCTCGGGCGCGCGGCCCTCCAGACACACCTTCATCGCGCAATCGCAGCGCGGCGCGAAGGCGCAGCCCGGCGGCATGCGCAACAGGTCGATGGGCGTGCCGGAAATGGGCACCAGGCGTTCCTTTTCGTCCACATCGATATTGGGAATGGAGCGCAGCAGGCCGCGCGTATACTCGTGCCGGGGCGAATAGAAAATGTTGTCGGCCGTGCCGCGCTCGCACACGCTGCCCGCGTACATCACGATCACTTCGTCGCACATGCTGGCGATGACGCCCAGATCGTGCGTAATCATGATAATCGCCATGCCCAGCTTTTTCTGAAGCGACTGCATAAGCTCCAAAATTTGGGCCTGAATGGTGACGTCCAGCGCGGTGGTAGGTTCGTCGGCGATGAGGATGTCCGGCTCGCAGGCCAGCGCCATGGCGATCATGGCGCGCTGGCGCATGCCGCCCGACAGTTCAAAGGGATACTGTTTAAGCCGCTTTTTCGGCTCGTTAATGCCCACCAGCGCCAGCATCTCCTCGGCGCGTTCGCGCGCCTGCGCGTGGGTGCGGCCCGTATGCAGGCGTATGGCCTCCTCCAGCTGGTTGCCGACGGTATACACCGGGTTGAGCGACGTCATGGGGTCCTGAAAGATAATGGATATTTTGTTGCCGCGAATCTTGCGCATCTCGCCGTCGCTTACGCCGACAAGCTCTTTTCCCTGAAAGCGGATGCTGCCGCCGACGATGCGCCCCGGCGGGGTAAGTATCTGCAAAATGGAGTAGGCCGTGACGCTCTTGCCCGAACCGGACTCGCCCACAATGCCCAATACCTTTCCGCTATCCAGCGAGAAGGATACGCCGTTTACGGCCTTGACCTCGCCCGCCTTGGTAAAAAAGGAAGTGTGCAAATCGCGTACTTCCAACATTGCCATGATTTGACCCTCCTTTTATGAGCGCAGCTTGGGGTCGAACGCGTCGCGCAGGCCGTTGCCCAGCAAATTGAACGACAGCACGATCAGGAAAATGGACATCGACGGGAACATCAAAAGATACGGATAAGACATGATCCCGCTGCGCGCGTCCGAGGCGAGGCTGCCCAGCGACGGCATGGGCATTGAAACGCCCAGTCCCACAAACGACAAAAACGATTCGGTAAAAATCGCGCTGGGAATCTGCATGGCGGCGGTAATGATGATGACCGACACGCAGTTGGGCAGCATGTGCTTGCGGATGATCTGCGCGGCCTTCGCGCCGGTGGTGCGCGCCGCCAGCACGTATTCCTGCTCCTTGATGGAAAGCACCTGGCCGCGCACCTGGCGCGCCATGCCCACCCAGTACAAAAGCCCGAACACGATAAATATGGAAATCATGCCCGGCCCCAGCCGGATAATCAGCGTGTTGTTGGATTGGCTGATAAAATCCTTGATCGCCACCGAAAGCAGTATCACGATGAGTATATCGGGCAGCGAGTAGATGATATCCACGATGCGCATCATGACAAGGTCTACCTTGCCGCCGAAATAGCCCGATACGGAGCCGTAAATAATGCCGATTACCACCACGATCAGCGCGGAAATAAACCCGACGAGCAGCGATATGCGCGTGCCGTAAATGACGCGTATGCAATAGTCGCGGCCCAGGTTGTCGGTGCCCATGATGTGCGGAAACACCGATTCGCCGTTGGCGATGCGCGCCTGCTCCTTTTTGGAATACTCAAACGGGCCAAGGTGCTTTGAGGTTACGTCCTGCGCGGTATAGGTGTATGGATAAATGTAGGGCACGATGATGGCCACAAGCGTGATAAATATCAGCACGAACAGGCACGCCATGGCCAGTTTATTTGCGCGCAGGCGGCGCATGGCGTCGCGCATATAGGATATGGACTCGCGCTGGGTAACCTGCTGCGCCTTTTCCTCCTCGGTCGCCGGGGCAAATTTACTAAGATCAATTTGCAGGGAAAGCGGGTTTTTCCCCGGCCGTTTGTTGGCTGTATCCATCCATCGTCACCTCTTTAGCCCAGATTGATTCGCGGATCCATTATTTTATACAGCACGTCCGCGATAAAGTTCATCAAAATTATCATCACCGCCAGGAAAATCGTAACGCCCATAATCATCATGTAGTCGGTGCGCAGCATGCTGTTTACAAACAGCCTGCCCAGGCCCGGCACGGAAAAGATGTTTTCCACCACCATGGAGCCCGTAAGTATATACGCCATCATGGGCCCGGCGTAGGTAATCACGGGGCCCAGCGCGTTTTTGAGCGCGTGTTTGAAAATGACGCGGCGGTTCCTTACGCCCTTGGCGCGCGCGGTGCGGATGTAATCCTGGCCGAGCACGTCGAGCATGGCGGACCGCTCCAACCGCGTAATGTAGGCCATGGGGTACAGCGACAGCGAAAAAACGGGAAGCACCATGCCGCCCGGCTGCGTCGCCATCGTGGGCGCCCAGCCCAAAGACAGCGCAAACACCACCAGCAATATAGTCGCTATTACAAAGGAAGGCATGCTCACCAGGGCGGTGGTGACCACCTGTATAATTTTGTCCAGCATCCTGCCCCGCTTAAGCGCGGCCAGCGCGCCCAGAATTACGCCGCACACAATCGCAATCGCCGCGGCGCTGAACCCCAGCTGCACGGAATAGCTGAACCCGCCCATGATCAAATCGATCACGGTGCTGCCCACCCACTTTGTGGAAAGGCCGAAATCGCCGTGCAATATGCCTTTTAGATAATTTAGAAACTGGACCGGCACGGGTTTGTCAAAGCCGTATTTGGCCTCCAGCGCCGCGATGGTCTCGTCCGATAGCGCCTTTTCGGAATTGAAAGGGCTGGCCGGAATGGCGTGCATTACGAAAAAGGTGATCGTTATAACCAGAAAGATCGTCAAAATCGCCATGCCAAAGCGCTTGATGATATATAAAAGAAATTTTGAATTCATCGCGTCGCTTCCCTTCATTTCCCGCTTCGGCCGGTATGCGCGGCGGCCAAATCCGCCATGGGCGAAACCGCGCCGCGCATGCCGAAGCAGGCGCTTTTATGCGTTTCCATATTTATAATAATAGTTATTATACGATTAAAAGCCCAGTGTGTCAAGCATCATGCGGGGGGTATCCACAGTTTATGCGGATGCATTTATCTACTTATCAATAAAGCGCCAAACAAAATCACAATATATGCGATATGCGCGCCGCCCGGCAAAAAAACGCCGCCGCAAGGCAAAGCGCCCGCGACGGTACGGCGGTTGAATTTTTGGAGGCGCCTTGATGCCAAACGGCGAAGCGCCCCGCCCGATTTATTCAAAAATTTTGCTTGGCAGGCGCCGGGCCACGCGCAGCAGCGGCAGCCCCAGCGCAAAACAGGCCAGCGCCTCGCCCAGCCCTACCCAGCCCATGGTGGCAAACAGCGGCAGTGAAAGCGTGTAGGAAAGCACGCCGCCCACGATCAGCGCGTTCATTACCACCGGCGGCAGCGCGGCCAGCGCGCTGCGGTTGCGCAGGCGGCGGGTGAAAAGCGCGGCCAGCAGCGTAGCCAGCGAGCCGAATATCACGTCCAGCGCGCTTGCGCTGCCCAGCAAATTGGCGATTAAGCACCCCACAAACAGCCCGGGCACGGCGGCGGGCGTAAGCACGGGCAAAAGCGTAAGCGCTTCGGACACGCGCAGTTGCACCTGGCCGTAGCTGATGGGCGCCAGAATCAGCGTAAGCGCGGCGTAAACCGCTCCGATGGCGGCGGCGCGCGCCACAAAGCGGGTGGTAAACATTTTTTTAAGCTGCATGTACATCCTTCTTTCCGGCAGCAGGGGCCCGCAAAAACAAAGCCGGCGCGTATTTTCATACGCGCCCTGCCGGAAAGAAAAGGCGCGCAAACGCACGCCTCTCTTTCCGTTAAAACCTGGTTTTGTTTATAGACAGGAGGGCCGCGAACTGTCTGTTATTTAATTGCCTGTTCATTATACGCGCGCATGGCGCGCGCGTCAAGCAAATTTTCGCGCGCGCTTTAAAATTCGCAGTTGCGCGTGGTGCGCGGGAAGGGCAGCACGTCGCGTATGTTGCTCACGCCGGTCAGGTACATAATCATCCGCTCAAAGCCCATGCCAAAGCCCGCGTGTTTGACCGAGCCGTATTTGCGCAGCTCCAGGTACCACCAGTAATCCTCCGGCTTCATGCCCAGCTCCACAATGCGCGCCGACAGCACGTCCAGCCGCTCCTCGCGCTGGCTGCCGCCGCACAGTTCGCCGATGCCGGGCACCAGCAGGTCGGCCGCGGCCACGGTCTTGCCATCGTCGTTCATGCGCATGTAGAAGGCCTTGATTTCCTTGGGATAATCGGTCACGAACACCGGCCGGCCAAAGTGCTTTTCGGTCAGGTAGCGCTCGTGCTCGGTTTGCAGATCGCACCCCCAGAACACCGGATACTCAAACGCCTGACCGCTGGACTCGAGAATTTTGACCGCCTCGGTATAGCTTACGCGCGCGAACTCGGCCCCGGCCACGCTTCTAAGCCGCTCGATCAGTCCCTTGTCCACAAAGGCGTTTAAAAATTCCAGCTCCTCGGGCGCTTCTTCCAGCACGGCCGAAATGATGTAGCGGATCATCTCTTCCTGAAGCTGCATGTCCTCTTCCAGCGTGGCGAAGGCGATTTCCGGCTCAATCATCCAAAACTCGGCCGCGTGGCGCGGCGTA
>CAWVLE010000193.1:0-3646 GCA_963929805.1 uncultured Eubacteriales bacterium
TTATTTTTTCATGTATAAAACCCAATTTCGGCACAAATGCCGCCGCGGCGTCCGGTATGTAAAATCATGACAAAGCTGGGACCTGTAAAATCATGACAAAGCTGGGACCACCCTTGAATTTGTATTAAAAGAAGTGTATAATATATGACGAAACGTGTCATATTATTTTGGAGGAGGAACTCCAATGGCGAAACGCATTTTAATTGTGGATGACGAGCCCTTAATTGTCAAGGGTTTAAAATATTCCCTGGAACAGGATGGTTACGAGACCGACTCCGCGGCGGATGGCGAAGAGGCCGTTGAAAAATTTTTTGCCGGTCAGTACGATCTGGTGCTTTTGGATGTCATGTTGCCCAAACTAAACGGTATAGAGGTGTGCCAGCGCTTAAGAGAAAAGTCCAACGTGCCGATTATCATGCTGACCGCCAAGGGCGAGGACATGGATAAAATACTGGGCCTGGAATATGGCGCGGACGACTATATGACCAAGCCGTTTAACATACTGGAGGTTAAGGCCCGAATCAAAACCATCTTCCGGCGCACCCAGATGATGAACCGGGAATCCGATTCCAAGCTGATTACCGTGCGCGATATGACCATAAACCTGAATAACCGTTCGGTGACCATCGGCTCCAAAGAGGTAAACCTTACGGCTAAGGAATTTGACCTGTTACAGTTGTTTGTGGCCAACCGCGGCAAGGTGTTCAGCCGCGAGTCTCTCCTGGAGACCATTTGGAAATACGATTACCTGGGCGACTTGCGCACGGTAGACGTGCATATTCGCCGTCTGCGCGAAAAGGTAGAGAAAAACCCCGCCCAACCCGAATTTATTTTCACCAAATGGGGAGTGGGTTATTATTTCACGGATAAGGATTAACGCCTTTATACACTCCATTCGATGGAAAATTGTGGTCGCCTATCTGCTGATTATCTGCGTGGCATTCTTTTTCGTGTCCACGTCGCTGATCGGTATGGTGGGCGAATATCTATTTGCCCAAAAAGTGCAAAACGAACAGCAGATTACCGATCAGCTGGCGCAGGAAGTCGCCGCGTCCCTTTTTGAAAAGGACGCGCAGGCGCTTTATGATTTTGCGCTTAGCAAATCCGATCAGTACGACGCGCGCATCATGGTGGTGGACGCTTACGGCGTGGTGCAAAGCGACGCTTACAGCGAATATAACGGGCGCAGGCTGGAGCTGGGCGAGGTGGCCGACGCGCTTTCGAGTGGCGAGAGCACATACGGCTATTACGGATTGCAGAACCAGCAGCAGGACGCCTGGTTTGGCCGGCTGACCAGTTTTTCGGGCGAAAGTTCCATGCTGGGGCTGTACGCCGCGCCGGTGTATTCGGGCGCTACGCTGCTGGGCGCGTTGGTGTACACGTCGCTTTCGCAGGAGGTATATCAGAACCTGAGCCGCATGCAGCGCCAGATGGGGGTGTGGCTGGTGCTGGTGGCCGCGTCGGTAGCGCTGATCAGCTTTTTCGTTTCCCGTTTTTTTACGCGCCCCATCAACGAACTGAGCCAGGGCATCGCGCGCATGACGCAGGGCGATTTATCCAGCCGCGTGGCGGTGCATGGCAAAAACGAGTTTGCGCAGCTGGCCGAGGCCTTTAACATGATGTGCGAACGGCTGGAAAACCTGGATCAGACGCGTAACCAGTTTGTGTCCAACGCTTCGCACGAATTAAAGACGCCGCTTAGCACCATGAAAATTCTGATTGAGACCATGCTCTATCAACAGGAAGCCTTCCCGCCCGAAATGCAAAAGGAATTTTTAGGCGACGTCAACCGCGAGATCGACCGGCTTAACGCTATCGTCAACGATCTTTTGACGCTGACCCATTTTGACAGCGGAAACGTGGAAATCCATCCCATAAAACTGCGCCTGGACGAATTGCTGGCCGGCACGGTGAAGAGGCTGGAGCCGCTGGCCGAAAAGCGCGACATACACATCGAGCTTAAGGTCAACGATTCCATCGAAACCATGGCCGACCATATGAAGCTGGAACAGGTGTTTTACAACCTGGCGGATAACGCGATTAAGTACACGCCGCCGGGCGGCAAGGTGACCATCGAACTGACGCGCGCCGGGCGTAAGGCGGTTATACGGGTGATCGATACGGGCATCGGAATCCCCAAGGCCGATTTGCGGCACGTGTTTGACCGCTTCTACCGTGTGGATAAGGCGCGCGCGCGCGAAACCGGCGGCACTGGGCTGGGCCTTTCCATCGTAAAACAGATTGTGCAGCTGCACGAAGGCACGATCAGCGTGAGCAGCGAGGAAAATCAGGGCAGTGTGTTTACGGTGGAACTGCCCATTGTAAACATATGACGCGGTGTGAACGCGCGTGAGGAGGCGTTTGATGCGTAAGTGGATTGCGCTGGCCGTGCTGGCCTGCATGGCGTTGGGGCTGGGCGGCTGCGCTACGACGTCTTTTGTGCCCGCCCAGGAGGAACGGGAAATTGTGCTGCCCACGCCCGTTCCTGAAAGCGCCGAGGCGCCGACAGGCGACAACCGCGCAGATTTTAGCAGGCTGGCGACCCTTTATTACCTTTCCGCAGACCGTACGGCGCTTCTGCCCGTGGCGCGTACGCTATGGGTGAGCGGCTCGCAAACGCTGGTCGAATGCGTGATGGAGCAGCTGCTTTTGCGGCCTGTGGGCACGGACGGCGACGCCATTGCGCCCGACGGCGTGCGCCTGATTTCGGCGTCGGTAAACGGGAGCGTGGCGACGGTAAACCTGTCTAATGAGGCGCTCGCCGCGACAGAACAGGAAATGGTGTGGATGTGCGCGGCCATTGCGCGTACCCTGACCGCCCTGGAGGGCATAGAGTATGTAAAGCTGTTAATCGGGGGACACGTGGAAAGCATCGGCGCGCTGCCCAACGGTCTGATGGGCACGAACGATGGAAATCTGACCGCGATTTGGGCCCAGGCTCAGGCGGAGGAGCAGCGCTTTACAGAGGAAAACGCGGACCGGTATCTGGAACGCACGGTTGAACTGTATTTCCCGTCCCAATACAACGATAAAGTGCTTTGCGAAGTGCGAAGCGTGCGCTTTACTTCGGATAATTATGTGCGCGCGTTGCTATCTGAGCTGGCGCGAGGCCCGCGCGCCGAGGCGGAAGCCTCAGAACTGATTCCCGAGGGGCTAAATCCGCTGGCCGAGGAGCCTACGCTGATTACCTCGGCAGACGGACGCAAGCTGATCGTACTGCCCCTCAGCGGCGTGTTTATGGAGCAGATCCAGTCGCTGGGCATAAGCCAGCGCCAGTTTTACGGGGCCGTTACGTTGACGCTGTGCGGCTTTGTGCCGGAGGTAGACGGGCTGACCGTGCGCGTGGACGGTAAGCAAATTACGTCCATGACAGAGGGAGATGCGCAATATACCTTCCGTGGGGGCATAATGACGCCGGTGGATTTTAGCGGCATGATTGGCGATGTGGCCACGATTTATCTGCCGGAGGCCGAAAGCGGCCTGTTGCGCGCCGCGCGGCGAGTGATGAACGAGGGCGATTCGATCGAGCCCAGAGCGCTGCTCGAGGCCATTTTTGAGGGCCCGCGCGAGCAGGAGACTGATTTGATTGCCGCGGCGCCCGAAGGGATTTCGTCCGCCGATATCCTGGGCGTAAGGGTAGAGGAAA
>CAWVLE010000194.1:0-5422 GCA_963929805.1 uncultured Eubacteriales bacterium
CCGCCGCGCATGTCGCCGGATTCGATTTGAGCTTGGAGGGCTTCGGCCCTCCAAACCACCCGGAAGGGTTTTTTTGACAGTCTGAAAGGGCGGGCTTAACTTTCCAGCCGGTCGCGGATGCAGCGCATAAACGCTTCGGAATTTACCGCGCGCGGGGAGGCGTCCGGGCACAGCAGCGCCAAATCGCGCGTCATTACGCCCGATTCGATGGTGTCCAGCGTAGCCTTTTCCAGTTTGCCGGCAAAATCGCACAGCGGCGCGTTGCCGTCCAGCTCGCCGCGCTTGCGCAGCGCGCCGGTCCAGGCAAAAATGGTAGCCACGGGGTTGGTGCTGGTCTCCTCGCCCTTTAAATAGCGGTAGTAATGGCGCGTCACCGTGCCGTGCGCGGCCTCATATTCGAAGTTGCCCTCCGGGCTGACCAGCACGCTGGTCATCATGGCCAGCGAACCGAACGCGGTGGATACCATATCGCTCATCACGTCGCCGTCGTAATTTTTGCAGGCCCATATAAAGCCGCCCTCAGAGCGGATCACGCGCGCCACGGCGTCGTCGATCAGCGTATAGAAATACTCAATCCCGGCCTGTTTAAAGGCGTCCGCGTACTCCTCGTCGAAGATGCGCTGGAAGATCAGCTTAAAGGTCTGATCGTACTGCTTGGAAATGGTGTCCTTGGTAGAAAACCACAAATCCTGACGGGTGGACAGCGCATACTGGAAACAGGCGTGCGCAAAGGAGATAATGGAGCTATCCTTATTATAGCTGCCCTGCAACACGCCCGGGCATTCAAAATCGTATATGGTTTCGCGCATGGTTTCGCCGTTTTCCCCGGTAAACACCAGCTCGGCCCGGCCCGGCCCGGCCACGCGGTATTCCGTGGCCTTATAGATATCGCCGTACGCGTGGCGCGCGATGGTTATGGGGCGGCGCCAGTTGCGCACCGCCGGGCGGATGTTGGACACGATGATGGGCGCGCGGAACACCGTGCCGTCCAAAATGGCGCGGATGGTGCCGTTTGGGCTTTTCCACATTTTTTTGAGCTTGTATTCCTCCACGCGCTGCTGGTTGGGCGTGATGGTGGCGCATTTTACGCCCACGCGCAGCCGCTTGATGGCCTGCGCCGCGCGCACGGTCACCTCGTCGTCGGTCCTGTCGCGCTCGGGCAGGCCCAGGTCGTAGTATTCGGTATTAAGCTCGACAAAGGGCTCGAGCAGCTCCTGCTTAATCATCTGCCACAGGATGCGGGTCATCTCGTCGCCGTCCATTTCGACGATCGGATTCATCTTTATCTTTTCCATAATTTTATTCCCCCTTGCCAGCCCTGGCCGCGTAAAAATTCATAAGACAGCCGCGCAGCAAAATTTCCCGGTCGTCCGCGGTCAGGCCGTTAAGGTTCAGCGCGATGGGCTTTACGCCCGCCGCGCTGATCGCCCTGCCTTCCACGCGCGAGAGGCCCTTTTCAAGCGCCGCGCGTATGCCCGGCACAAACACATAGTCCCCCACCTCGTACTCAAACGGCGCGTCCTCGTCCAACGTAAAGGGCAACATGCCCCAGTTGATGCAGTTGGAGCGGTAGCGCTTGGTGGCGAAATCGTAACAGATATTGGCCGCGCCGCCCAGCACGCGCTGGCAGGAAGCCGCCTGTTCGCGCGCGGAGCCGTCGCCCGGACGGTTTGCGAATATAACCGAGCCCACCGAAGTATTTTCATACGACGCGTCGCTTTCCACCTTGGAAAGCACCTCGCTGATTTCGGCCTCGCTAAGCGCCTTTACCGCCTTGGCGCGCGATACATATCCGGGGTCGCGCCGCGACAGAGTAAATTCGGCCAACTTCATGGGGTTGGAGCGATAGCTGCTGGTCTCGCCCGACGGGATCAGTTCGTCCGTGGTGGTTACCGGGTCGCGCAGCACCGACGCCAGGCGCACCAGCAGGTTATCCTTTAGCGGCGCGATGGGCGGCCAGTCGGCGATCGAGGGCGCCATGTGAAGCGGCTGATCGGCCTGCGGCTTGCCAAAGCCAAAGTATACGCGCTTTTCGTACACCGACCGGTCGAAGCGATACGCCGAAACGCCGGGCGTCTGATAATCCATCTCCAGCGCCGAGGTGAGCACGCCGCCGTTGGCCGCCGTGGCCGCGATGGAGCGCGCGTCCATAAGCGCCACCGAGGCAATCTGGCCGTCCGCCGGGCGGGAGCCCTCGCGGTTGGCAAAGTTACGGGTGGTATGGCGGATGGAAAGCGCGTTGTTGGAAGGCACGTCGCCCGCGCCGAAGCAGGGTCCGCAGAAGCAGGGCTTAAACAGCGCGCCGGCCTCCAGAAGCGCGCCCTGCGTGCCGTCCTTTAAAAGCGCCAGGTTGATGGGCATGCTGGAGGGGTAGACGGACAGCGAGAACGCGCCGTTGCCCACCGACTTGCCCGCCAAAATGGCGGCCGCCTCGCGGATGTTGTCGTACATGCCGCCCGCGCAGCCGGCGATAATGCCCTGATCCACGCACACGCGGCCGTTTTGAACCTTGGATACCAGGTCGCACGACGCTTTGCCGCCCATCTGAGCGGCCATATTTTTTTCGCATTCCCTTAGTATGTCGGCCGGATTGGCGCAAAATTCCCTGAGCGTATAGGCGTTGGAGGGATGGAAAGGCAGCGCGATCATGGGTTCTATGAGAGACAGATCGATTTCAATCACACGGTCGTACATCGCGCCATCTTCGGGCGACAGAGGAGCGTAATCCTGCGCGCGCCCATGGGCCTGGTAAAAGCCCTTCACCGTTTCGTCGCATACCCATATGGATGACAGGCAAGCGGTTTCGGTGGTCATCACGTCGATGCCCAGCCTGAAATCCATCGGCAGGGAAGATACGCCCGGCCCGCAAAATTCCAACACCCGGTTTTTGACAAAGCCGTTTTTATACACCGCGCCGCACAGCGCTATGGCTACGTCGTGCGGGCCTACGCCCCGGCGGGGCGATCCGGTCAAATATACCAATACTACTTCGGGTTCGGGTATATCATAGGTGTTTTGTAAAAGCTGCTTTACAATTTCCGGGCCGCCCTCGCCAAAGCCCATCGTGCCCAGCGCGCCATAGCGGGTGTGGCTGTCCGAGCCCAGAATCATGCCGCCTACCCGGCTCATCATCTCCCGGGCGTATTGATGAATAACCGCCTGGTTGGCCGGCACGTATATGCCGCCATACTTGCGCGCGGCCGACAGCCCAAACATATGGTCGTCCTCGTTGATGGTGCCACCCACGGCGCACAGGCTGTTGTGGCAGTTTGTCAGCGCATAAGGTACCGGAAAGGATTTTAATCCGCAGGCGCGCGCGGTCTGTATCACGCCCACGTAGGTAATATCATGGGAAATCAGGCTGTCAAATTTCACATGCAGCGCGCCGTTTCCGTCCGCGCGGCTGTGCGCGCGCAGAATTTTGTAGGCCATGGTTTTTTCGCGTCCCGCGCAAACCGCATCGGGCGCGGCCGCCGGCACGGGCGCAATAGCGCCGCCCGTAATCGACGCTTTGGCGTCAATAAGCTTAATCATTTCCATTCCCTCCGCAGTAGCATAATTGCTTACAAAGCCGATTATATCATACCCACGTGGAATTGGTAAACCTATTTATTTTGAATCTGAAGGATTGCATTGTAAAATTTGCATTCTATATGTCCAAAATACGCATGAAATATTAAAAATGAATATATTCAAAAAAACTGTTGCATTTTTCATTTGGGATGGTTTATAATTGAACCATTAACGACATGTGGGAGGTATGGACGCGATATGATTCGACCCGATAAAATGAATACCACCGCTGACAGCCAGTTGTTAAGCGGATATGTAACAAGTATGTGCGAGGATCTGCGCGAGCGCTACTCCATTCCCCCTGAGAAATTCCGCAGTGTAAAGCGGGGCTTGCGCAATTCGGATGGTACCGGCGTGCTGGCCGGCGTCACGGGAATCGGCTCGGTTCAGGGCTATATGATGCTGGATGGAGAACCGATCGCCATGCCCGGGCGTTTGTATTACCGCGGCATAAACGTGGTAGATATCGTAAGCGCCCATATGGAAGACGGCACCTTTGGCTTTGAGGAGGTTGCGTACCTGCTGCTGCTGGGCAAATTGCCTACCCGGGCTCAGCTTACCCAATATGATACGGTGCTCTCCGCCGCGCGCCGTATGCCGGACGGTTTTACCGAGGATGTCATCATCAAATCGCCCAGCAACAATGTAATGAACAAGCTTTCGCGCGCCGTATTGTCGCTGTATTCCTACGACCCCAATCCGGACGATACGTCCATCGAAAACGTGGTGCGTCAATCCATCGAGCTGATCGGGCGCGTTCCGGTCATCGTGGCGAACGCCTACGCGGTAAAGCGCCACTATTTTGACGGGGATTCTCTGTTCCTGCACGTGCCGCAGGAGGAACTGTCCGTCGCGGAAAACTTTTTGCACATGCTGCGCCGTGACAATCAGTACACCCCCGAAGAAGCCCGCCTGCTGGATCTTATGATGATACTGCACGCCGAGCACGGCGGCGGTAACAACTCCACCTTTGCCTGTCGCGTGCTTTCCTCTACGGGTACCGACACATACAGCGCCATTTCCGCAGCCGTCAATTCGTTAAAAGGCCCGTTACATGGCGGCGCAAACGCAAAGGTTATGGAGATGTTTAACAATATTCGCGACAATGTGCGCGACTTTAAGGACGAAGAGGAAGTGGCCGCTTACCTGCGCCGGATCGTGTCCGGCGAAGCGAACGACCATTCCGGCAAGCTGTACGGGTTGGGCCACGCGGTATACACCGAATCCGACCCACGCGCCAAGATTCTGAAAAAATACGCCCACGAAATGGCCAAGATCAAAGGCTGTCTGGAAGAATTTGAATTGATGGAGTCCATCGAAACGTTGGGCCTGAAAATCCTCTCCGAAAAGCCTGGCCGCAAGGTGATGTGTGCCAACGTGGATATGTATTCCGGCTTGGTATACCAGATGCTAGGCATTCCGGAAGAACTGTTTACTCCGCTGTTCGCCATTTCCCGTATGGCTGGCTGGTGCGCGCATCGCATCGAGGAGATCATCTCCGGCGGCCGGATTATCCGTCCCGCTTACCGCGCGGTAATGCAGCACAGCGGTTATGTCCCCATCGACGAACGCGAATAACCGGGCGCAAATACACTGCTCCCAAATGAAAACGCATTTCCGAAGCCGGTTAAAACCCCCGGCTTCGGAAAAATTATGCAAAAAATGTCGCCGCGCCTATTGACAAAACCAGGGCGGCGGCATATAATATTTTCTTGTGAAGCGCATTGCGCGTGGGTCATTAGCTCAGTTGGTAGAGCACCTGACTCTTAATCAGGGTGTCCAGGGTTCGAGTCCCTGATGACCCACCAGAACGACCGCCGGTTTTATTATAAAGCCGACGGTTTTTTTA